>CAZFSQ010000034.1:0-8296 GCA_964521975.1 uncultured Oligoflexales bacterium
ATAACAATCGCTATAGGTTTCTGCTCAAATGATACACATGCTAATAGCCCGTCGGCTCCTTCTTTAGCTATGATTTTTCCTTCGCTTTGTTCCATTATCCATGTATCAAGTCGCTCGGAGCCACCCATAAGCAAGGGATTTTTTTTCCAATATGAAATAACTGTCTTCATGTTTTTACTTTCAGTTGTTGAAAGAGATAACCACATATCAGCCATATCTTTTAGAGACATTACCACAGTAGGCATCCCACAACTATCGGTGATCCATTTTACGTTAGAGTAGGTCATCAGCTCTTGCAGTTTTTTCTGTAGAGGATGGGTGCTGTCGGTATATTTTTTTTCTTGATGAGAAATTTTTTTATTCGCATAGGCATAAGCAAGATGTTTTCCAATGCAAGGATGAAATAGTTTATGCGACTGTTTTGGAATGGGAGAAGTTAATCCAAAACTCTCAGGACAAAAAATTTCATCAAGTGAAATTTTTGTAAATTCTAAAAATTTATGAATTTTTTCCTGATGAATCTTTTCATTCGAGTGAGACGCCATTGCTAAAGTCATAAAATCTTCATCAGGCAGTAATTCAATAACAGCAGCTAATTGCCATGGCTTTAATAATGAACGAGCAATGATCGGAGTGTTTTTATCAGCGGAATAATATTCAAAATTATTGGAAATTAGAGCCGTTGCTCCATAGATCGTAATCTCAGGGATGCCTTCACGTTCTACAGAATAGATAGGTTGCCATGTAGGAAGATTCATGACTGAAACCTTGTACTGTAAATAGCAGAACCGCGTGCTCCAATATCATTTTGTGTTAAAAGAATGAGAGGGATATTTTCCAAAATATTTTTAAATCGGCCTTTATCAATAAATTTTTCAAATAATTTAATACGATTGTCTAATAAAATATCTTTATTAGAAGATAAAAATCCTCCGCTTAAATAAACACCTCCTTGTGTCAAAAATTTCAATGCCATGTTAGACGCTTCACTCATGAGCATATCTAAAATCACATGAACTGTTTTCTGTGCTGTGGGGTGTTTTTGATGATAAGCAGAAATTAAATCATGTGAAAAATTATTTTCTGTGATTGTAATAGAGTTCATATGTAATTCATTTGTCAAAAAATCATAAATCAAGGGCAGACCTAGTCCGCTCGATGCGACTCGTTCCCAACTAACGTGAGAAAATTTTTTTGAAATATAATTTAAAAAATTTCTTTGTTCATTATCCGTAGGAGAAAAATCGCTATGCCCTCCTTCAGAGGCTATGATATGATGTTGAGAATCTTTGCTCAAAATAAAACATTCTCCAAGCCCTGTACCACAGGCGAGAATCGCTTTGTTTTCTTGAGTTGAAATAGTTTGTCTCTCTGGACTCAACCATACTTTTTCTAATACCGAATCAGCATAAGCAACGGCATAGCCTTGAGCTTCTAAGTCATTTAATAAATGAAATTCAAAATGTGGAAATTTTTTCTTTAATTCATCTTCTTGAAACAGCCAGTCAATATTGGTCAAGTAACATGAGTGTTCCTGTTTGGAAACAGGACCGGCAATGGCTAAAGAAAGGTGAGGTGAAATTTCCTTAAAGTTGAGTTGTGCTTCAAAAAGAAATTTTTCCCAAAGTTCAAAAAAGTTTTTGAATAAATGAGTTGGATAATGCCATGTATGAGTAGGAGCTGCATCTTTAATTGGATCTTGATATAAAGCAATAAAAACCTTAGTACCACCGACATCAATGCCTAGGAAATTACTTTGAAAATTATTTTTGTTTTGGGTTAGCCTCATATAAACTTTTTCGATATCTAAGAATTCTTTCCGTCGATGTTTTTACGCGAGTTGTGAAAGCTTTGCTTTTCTTCATCTCTCGTTTAATCGCATCTATGGCTAAATGAGATTTTTCTAAATGCTCGCACACCAAAATTAAATCACATCCGGCAGCAATTGCCTGAACCACTGAATCTTTCCATGAAGTATCATCTTGTGCAATGGCTTTCATATTAAAATCATCGGATAAAATTAAACCACGATATTTTAATTTTTTTCTTAAAAATTTCTCCATCCAAAAAGAGCTAATGCTCGCTGGGTTTTTATCTATCTTGGGATAAATTGCATGTGACATCATGATCATGGGAGCTGATCGTGAAAAAAATTGAAAAGGTGCAACATCTTCATTTAAAATTTCTTCTTCACTCTTATCGACAATAGCACTTCCCAAGTGTGTATCTGTTCTCGCATCTCCTTGACCAGGGAAATGCTTGAGAGAAAATCCGATATTTGATTTTTGTAATCCATGAATATAAGGTGTTACATTTTTAATCACATCTTCTTTAGTCCTACCAAACGCTCGATCACCGATACTTGGATTATTTTCATTTTGCAAAATATCGAGCACAGGAGCAAAATTGACATTGATACCTAATGATTTCAGTAGTAATCCTTGCTCCAATCCATAATTAAAAATAATTTCATTAAATTTTTCAGAATTTATTTTTTCTCGCCACAAAAGAGGTGGACCTAAATCGGGAAATGGCTGTTTCATTCTTGCCACACGACCACCTTCTTGGTCGATAGCGATAAGTAATGGAAGATTTTTATTCTGAAGAGAGGATGTAAGTTTTTGTAGCTCAGACCATTCGCCAGGAATATTTCTTTGTCCTGGTTTGTTAAATAAAGTAATGCCTGAGACAGAACGTTTTTTTAAAAATAATTTTTCTTTGGACGTGAGTTGATGACCAGAAATAGCAGATAGAATAAGAGTCGCTGCTAGCTTTTCAGACATAAGAGCAACCCCTTATGGATTATTCATCAATAATTTGTAAAATATATCTTTTAGAAATTTTAGCGGCAGCACAATTTAAAATAGTTCGGATAGCATCCGCTGTTCTTCCTTGGCGACCGATCACTTTACCAATATCTTCTTTCGCAACTTTTAATTCGATGATGTTGGTTTGGTTACCAGCAATCTCATTGATTTCAATTCTTCCCACTTCATCGACTAAAGCTTTCGCAATAAATTCGACTAAATCTTTCATTGTACCGTCGTTATTTTGTTCCGCCATAGGCTCTCCCACTTTTTGCAAACACAATCAAACATCAACTAAAAAATTGAGGATTTTTTTTCCCCTTTCTTATATTGTAATCAATATTGAACATTTTTTAAAGGGTGTGACCATGGCCAAGTTGAAGACAGAACATGTATTTACGGGAAATCTCGAAAAAGTTTTTGCTGGAATTTGCGAATTTAAAAAATATCCAAAATATTTACCTGGGGTTACAAAAATTGAGGTTCTCCCTGCTCAAGAAAAAAACTCGATATGCCAAGTGCGTTATGAATTAAACATCATAAAAACTTTTTATTATGTTCTAAATATGTTTGAAGAAAAGCCAAACAAAATTTGGTGGGAACTCAGTGAGTCCAATCTCATGAATAAAAATGATGGCAGTTGGACATTCAAAGAGAAAAAAGATGGATCTACCAAAGCAACTTATACGTTAGATTTACAATTTAAAGGTCTTGTACCTTCGGCGATTACAGATCGCGTTGCGAAAGCAAACCTTCCAGCGATGATGGAAGGTTTTCAAAAGTTGATAGATGAGAATAATTAATTTCCAGTAACAACCGTACTTGTACTGGGCAAATGACTCGCTACAAAATTCCATGTTTCAGCTAGTGAGTAAGCGGTTGCGGCACTGACCACAAGCACACCATTAAAATCATCAATACTTGTCGATGGGGAAATGGGGCCAAGTTCATCGGCATCTTTTTTTGCTTTTTCAAGTTGTACAGCAAACGTCGGATTTTCTTTTTTACGTGCATAGTCGATAAGATCTTGATGGAAATCAGTAAAATCAAGTCGTCTAAAAAATGAAACGAGAAGATCGTTTGATTTGGTGTGAATGGCGGTTTCTTCGGCAAGGTAATCGTATAAAGAAGCAATAAAATTTTCTTGAACATTGATTTCTTTTTTTTCTGTGGCCAGAGTTTCTGCACCGTCTTTTACTTCTTTAGGTATTTCCACTCCTTTTTCTTTAAGATCATTAATGGCATCTAAGATGGGGTAATGGGTGTTCCAAGCAATGGCATCTTTAACTAATCGAGTAAAATTGAGAGAAGAGAATTGATTAACCAAAGGCCATTTATGAGTCTTTAAAATAGATGCGGCGTATTCTGCTACTTTATCAGCACCGGTAGCACTTAGAACAAGAACAACAGAAAATCTCTTTAATTCAGAGAAAAATTTACTGGTGTACTGAGCAACCTGTGCATCAGGGAGTCTTTCAAATGTTGATTGAACTAACTCTAAATTAACTTTTATGCCATCTTGTTTTTCATTTTGATTACCTTTAGCTGTGATAGGAAATGTTGTGTCAAAAGTGGTAATACCCATCTTGCCAGTGTAATCAATTCCGTTTTCTTGAAGCCATTCAATATACATCGTATATAACGAGATATTTTTTCCTAAAATAACAGAAAGTCTTTTGATTTTCTTTTGTAATTCACTGATTCGTTTTTTATTCGTCTCGGAACTCATTTTTTTGATCAAAGATTCTGCGGCTAAAATATGCATAACGGAAAACTCAACACGATCAATGATGGGTCGCATGATAGCAACCACATGATCTATGCCATTATCAAAACGTTGATGAAAATAATCAAGCCGTGCTCTTTCACGGCGAAGATGTTGTTCTTCAACGGTGTAAACAGCTCCTCGCCATGTTTTCATTCGCTCAATGAAGGTACGCAGGACGTTGATGCGTTTGGCTGATTTTCCTTCGTTCTGTAACTGAACGAAATCACCTTGAAAGGTGTCTAAGCAAACTGCGAATGAGATATTATTGGATTGGGTAAGGGTAAGAAAAATAAAAAGTGTCATTTTTTTCATAAAAACCTCTTTTCTTTTTTAGTTAAAATAGTGAGATATTGAAGAAAGTATTATCTAATAGTTTTTTGATAAACAGTCAATTTTATTTTTATTTTTGGTAAAATTAAGGTCGGAGAGGTCCATTAACAATGGAATGTCATCCCATAAACCGAGGTGCATGTAATCATCTATTTTTGAGGAGTATTTTTGAAGGGTTTTATTAAAATAAGATTGAAGTAAATCCCACTGTGTTTGATAAAAGGAGTTTAACAAATCTTTTGCAAATAGATCACAAAAGGGCATGGCCATTAAAAAAAGTTGTTCTTGTTCGTTCACATGGGTAGCGATGGGAGGGATAAATAAAACATGGTCTTGAGAAAGTTGTTTTATTTTTTCCGACCAATCTTTCAGATCAAAAAACGATCTAAATTTTTTTAAGAAGGTTGATTTGGCTCTTTTAGCAACGAATAAAGGATTAGATGATGGGTCATGGATTAAAAAAGATTCAAAATGAAAACCCTCGCCAATTTTAATGGCTCGCTCGGATTTCATTTGTGAAAGCATGAGCGACAAATCCCATTTTTGAAAAAAATCGCGATGGATGAGAGAGAGGTCTTCTTTAATTTTTTTTTCTAAAATTATTTTGCCCATCGACTTTTAACGCGAATGGTATTGAGCTTATTTTGTAAAAAATCTTCTTGGGTCTTGGCATACGTGATTGTAAAAGTTGGTTCACCCAATACTTTATGTTTTGCATTTTCCAGATTTTGATAAGAGTTTAATCGAATACCATCAATGTGTGTAATAAAAGTTACAAGGTATCCTGGTTGACTAACTTGATCAGGGTTCCCTTGAATCAAAATTTTTGCTTGAGGATTTCTTTTAAAAAAATTGTCCATCAACAGGGTTCTTGTATATTGATTATATTGAGGTAGAGGAACACCCCAAAGGGTTTCTCCTGAATTTATAAGAGTTAAAATAGGAAACTCAAAAGATTCGAGTTCAAGAATTCGTTGCTGATAGCGAGGGTATTCATCACCTTGTAATCTTTTTTCAGCATTTATTAATTCATTCAAGGCTTCATCTAAGTTTGTTGATCGTGAATCAAATTCTTTTTTCAAATCGGAGAGCGATGTTTTAAGTGTTGAACAGAATTGAGGTTTAGCATTTTCTTTATCATGGCATTTATGTTTACTCATTTCCTGTTCAAGTTGAGTTCTCGCTTCATAATATTTTAAATCATAAAACGTATTTTTTGCGGCGTAGTATTTTTTTCTTTCGGTTTCAGTTTTTTCAATAACCATTTGATCAATGGCTTTTACTTTATTTTTTGCTTCTGCGGTATTTTCAGCAACTTGTAGAGCGTTGGCCGATTGTGCTCGTTGCAAGCCGAAAATGTCACTGAAATGATAAGTAAATTTATAGAGAACATTTTTTTCATTTTTTTGATCTGAAATGTCGTCAGCACTTCGCCAAAAAGGACCAGCAACGTAATCATCGGTGCGGAGTTTCTTTTGAATATATCGAACCCATAAAGCATCATTTCTTGTTCGATCCGAAACGTTGGTATCTGAAGATTTTCTTTGCAGTTTTTCTTCAGCTAATTTCATAGAAATAAAATTTTTAATTTCAATATCGCTTTTACCTTCTTTTTTCATTTGTCCAACGGCATCCATTAAATCTTCTGATGAATGCACATTAATTTGCTCTTGAGCTTCTGTTTCAAGATCTTCAGATCCTAAAATTGAGAGAGCAAAAGAAGGTCCATTTTTCGGCATGACATTATCCCATTCTTTATAAAATTCTTCTGTTTTAATAGGGACAACACGTTCCGATGGATAACAATCATCTTTTTCGGTGGGCATTTTTTTGCAATCTAAGACGAATACAAATTCACCCGTGTCATGAAAAGCGACCAATTGTACAGGGTCAACGATGGATTTGGCGGAACTATCGTTTAAGTTGGAACGCAACTTACAAGAACAGATAAAAGAAAGTAAAGAAAGAAGCATAATTTTTTGCATATATAAAACCTCCGATTTGATATTTCATATAATTCTATCATACGCTAAATTATGAGGTCAATGCCTGGACAAGACTTTAACGAAAAAAGAAAAATGGATCATATTAAACTATGTACTGAAAGTGATGTTGAAGCGTCGGATAGATATACAGGTTTCGAGTATTTTCATCTTCTGCCAAAAGCATTGCCGGAATTAAATTGGGATGAGTTAGATAGTCAGGTAACTTTTTTACACAAAGACTTTTCTTGCCCTTTTTTAATTACAGGAATGACAGGTGGTATCGAGCGAGGCAAAGAAATTAATTACAATCTCGCTGATGCAGCAGAAAAATTAAAAATTCCGATGGGCGTTGGTTCACAGCGGATTGCTCTCGAAAAAAAAGAATTGCGAGAAATTTTTCAACTGAAAAATAGTTTCCAAGATTTATTTCTTATTGCCAATTTAGGCATTGCTCAATTAGATAGTAAAAACGCTTTAGAAAAATGTCATGAAGCGGTGAGCATGATCGAAGCAGATGCAATTGCAATTCATCTCAATGTTTTGCAGGAACTTATTCAGTCAGAAGGGGATCGAAACTTTAAAAATAAAAAAGAAGTTTTAATGCAGTTAATTTCAAAAATAAAAGTTCCGGTTATTGTCAAAGAAGTGGGTGTGGGAATGGATGTGGAAACAGCATTGTTCCTCTCTGAAATAGGTGTTTCTGCTATTGATGTGGGTGGTAAGGGTGGAACCAGTTGGGCTTGGATTGAAAGTTTAAGAAATCAAGAAGCTCAAGAATTTGGAAAATGTTTTCGCGATGTGGGAATTCCAACAGCTTTTGCACTGCAAGAAATTTCTCAAAAAATAAAATCGACACCGCTTATTGCCACAGGAGGAATTCGTTCGGGGTTAACAGCCGCGAAAGCTATCGGGTTAGGGGCAAAGATGGTCGGGTTTGGGTTGCCACTTTTTAAAGCTGCTTTAGTGAGTCAAGATAAAGTTTATGAACAATTAAATTCGTTTCTTAAAGAATTAAAAATCGCTATGATGATTAGCGGTTGTCAAAAATTATCAGAACTTTCTGCAAGAATCGAAAAGATCCCCAGGCACTCCTCGCTTCGCGAGTCGTTGGGGATGACTTAGATTTAGTTGCCTTATGAGGAATTTCTTGGACGTAGAACAACAAAAGAATAGTCGCATTTCGGGATTCTATGAATTGTCTTTGAAAGAGCGATTGCAGATCACGCAAAAATGGGCGTCGCTTTCTGATGAAGAAACAAAAGCATTAGGACATTTCGGGTCTCTCAATCCTGAATTAACCGATGTATTTATCGAAAATGCTATTGGTACATTTTCAATGCCGATGGGTGTGGCAACCAATTTCAAAATTAATGGTAAAGATTATCTTGTGCCAATGGCTGTGGAAG
>CAZFSQ010000034.1:8306-11209 GCA_964521975.1 uncultured Oligoflexales bacterium
GGTATTTAAAGAAACATCGGTGCTGGCTGCTGCAAGGCATGGGGCCAAATTAGTGCGTCTCGGTGGATCAGGGTTTCATACGTTGAGTTCAACACCTCTCATGACAGGGCAGATTCAAATTTTTTTACGCGAAGAATGCGATTTCGATCAAATTCTTCAGCAAAATAAACAAAACTTAATTCAATATGCCAACCTTGGCCAAGATAGATTATCAGAACGACAAGGTGGGGCTAAAGATATGGATTGGAAATATATTCCTGAACTTTCCTGTTGGGTGATTCATCTTTATGTCAACACCTGTGATGCGATGGGAGCGAACATCGTCAATACAATGTGTGAAAAAATTTCTAAAGTTCTTCATGAATTATTTGATTGTGAATTGGGACTCAGAATTTTAACAAATCTTACCGATCGTCGTACATCGAAAGCATCTTGTCATATTCGACATGAAGTTTTTACAACACAAGATTTAAGTGGCAAAGATGTTGTTGAACGTATTGTACGTGCATATGAATTTGCAAAATATGACATCTATCGAGCAACAACTCATAATAAGGGGATTATGAATGGTGTTGATCCTGTATTAATTGCAACAGGCAATGATTGGCGAGCTATTGAGGCAGGGGTACACGCTTGGGCTTGTCGTGAAGGACGATATTCTCCTCTTTCAAAATGGGAAAAAGATCACGAGGGAAATTTAATTGGAGAACTTGAATTACCGATGGCTGTGGGAACTGTGGGTGGTGTGACGAAGTTGCATCCAACGGCTCAAGCAGCGTTGAAACTTTTAGGTAATCCATCAGCACAAGAACTTGCTGAAATTATTTGTGCAGTGGGGTTAGCTCAAAACTTGTCGGCTTTGCGTGCGTTGTCGAGTGAGGGGATTCAACGAGGGCATATGTATCTTCACCAGCGTAATTTAGAATTATTAAAAAGAGTTTCTAGTAAATAAAATGAAATCATTTATTGTTGAAGCACCATCGAATATCGCTCTCTTAAAATATTGGGGTAAGGAAAATGTTGAGAGTCAAATTCCTGCGAATGACTCATTGTCGATCACGTTAAAAAAATCAAAAACAGTTACGAAAATTTTTAAAAATCAAAATCAAAATGAGCCTGATTCATTTATTCTGAATGATCAAAAAGTTTTTCCAGAGAATGAGCCTAAAATTTTTAATCATATTCAGAGAATTAAAATACAACTTAACTGGAGTGAGGGTGTTTCAATTACTTCAGATAATACATTTCCAACGGCCTCAGGAATTGCAAGTAGTGCCAGTGGCTTTTCTGCTTTAACGACGGCATTGGTTGCTTTGGCCACTGATTCGCAATCTCTTGAAGAATTAGCGATGAAAGGGTGGGGTCGAGAGAAGTTAGCTAATCTATCGCGACTTGGATCAGGGAGTAGTTGTCGATCATTTTGGCCTGGGTTTGTGCTGTGGGAAAAAAATCAAGTGGGTGAAATTTTTTCTTCATCATATTTTCCTCTAGGCGATTCGATTGTTTGTGTGAATCAAAATAAAAAAGAAATTTCTTCTTCCCAAGGACATTTACTAGCTGCGACAAGCCCACTTTATTTGATTCGACAAAAGTTAATGAATGAAAAAAAAATACGCATGAAAAAAATAATCAACGAAAGAGATATGTTTGCACTTGGGCATTTGATCGAAGAAGAAGCTCTGTCGATGCATTCCGTGATGATGACATCAAATCCTCCGATTCAATACATACAAAAAGAAACAGAAGAGGTTATTCAAAAAATAATTTCATGGCGTCAAAAAGAAAACATCCCTGTTTTTTTTACGTTAGATGCTGGGCCAAATGTTCATCTTATTTATCCTAAAGAATATTTACAAAAGGTGATGGATTTATGTCAAAATGAAATGGGAAATTTTTTAGTTATTCATGATGAGATAGGTGGTGAGATTCAATTAACTTGTCGCGAGGAAATGTGATTTCGTCTTCCGTTCAATCCAAAGCATGTGCGAAATTTATTCTTTCGGGTGAGCATTCTGTTGTTTATGGTGCTTCGGCAATTGCTGCACCACTTTTAAACTCAGGACTTGAGATGCAGGTAGGTTTTCAAGATTCAGATTCACCGCTTATGATTGATGTTTGGCATGATACTCGCGGTGTTGATTCTGCATCGCATAATATTGTAACTCTTGCCTTTCACGATGCCTGTGAAGTTTTGCACATCAAGAATAAAAAAGTAGATGTGCATATTTCATCCAATATTCCTCTTGGAGCAGGACTAGGTTCCTCTGCTTCTTTATGTGTGTCATTTGTTAAAGCATGTCTTTTACATTTAAATAAAAACATGTCGAGTAATGAACAGCATTTGATTGCTCATGTGATGGAACGCCGTTTTCATGGTAATCCTTCGGGGGTTGATACAGCAGTGATCAGCCACGAAAATTTAATTAAGTTCATTAAAAATAAAAGCCAAGAATTTTTTACACCTCAAGTTTCATTACCTTGGAATTTAGTATTAATTGATAGCTACATGCGATCCTCAACTAAAGATATGGTGGAATTGGTATCGCCGCGTTTTTTTGGTATCGAGGGGCAGAAGCGTTTGCAATCTTTTTCTCAATGTACTGAAAATATTTATGGTGCTTTGTTGCAAGATGATTTTTTGTCTTTTACGGAAGAGATCCATCGCAATGGAGAATATTTAAATGAAATCGGATGTGCGAACGAAAAAATTTTGAATATGATGGAAGAAGCTAAAAAAATGGGTTGTTTAGCAACTAAAATTACGGGAGCAGGTGGAGGAGGTATGATTCTCGCGGTATTGCCTCAAGAAAAAAATAAAAGAGATGAGGTTATTTCTCGTTTAGAAAAAACTTTTACGAAGAAAGCTATGTATGAAACAGCCATTAATTAAAGTTACATTTGCT
>CAZFSQ010000035.1:0-10964 GCA_964521975.1 uncultured Oligoflexales bacterium
GTGTTCACACGAACGCAGTTACGAGCACAAAGACTTTCTAAAACTCTTTTTGAAAGTGGTTATAAAGTTGTCGTATTACATGGTGGAAAAACTCAGGCTCAAAGAAAGATGGCACTTGAGAAATTTAGAAAAGAACCTCAATCCATTATGGTGGCAACTGATTTAGCGGGTCGTGGTATTGACGTTCCAGATATTACCCATGTATTGAATTATGATTTTCCTGATAGTAAAGACGATTATATTCACCGTATCGGACGTACAGGACGCTATGGTCGCGAAGGCATGGTTATCAATTTTATAACGAGTGAAAATAGACGAGCGATGCGAGGCGTACTTTCAGGTAGAAGACATTAAAAATAATGTTCTTATTGCCTTGATAAGTAAGTTATTAGATAAAAACGATTCAGGATGAAATTGCATTCCAACAGCTAGAGGGAAATTTTTTTCTTCATATTCAATGCCATAAATTTCTTGAGTGTCTTTTCGTAAGACTGAAATTTTTAAATTTGGATTTAGTTTTTTAAATTTAATAACGAGCGAATTATAAACGGCAACATCTAGTAAATTTCCTTTTTCTCCAAAGATTTTTGAATTGTTTATCACCTCCATTTTTCTTTTCACACCATGAATGATCTTCTGGCATTTTATTATTTCTCCCCCTAGGGCGAGTCCCATGATTTGGTGTCCAAGACACACTCCAAGAAAAGGATTTTTTTTAAAAATAAAATGTTTAAAAAAATGAATAGATTTTCTTCTTTCCTTGGGATGCCCTCCTCCTGGAGAGTATACAAATAACCCTTTTTGATTTTGTAATTTTCTTAAATCATGTTCATGATAAATCTTAATTTTAGGATGAATCTTTAATACGTCAAAACCCTCCCATAACCAATCTCTAAGGTTGAGTGTGAAACTATCTTCATGGTCGATTAAATATACTTTCATTTTTTCCTAGACGACCTTGCCAGTGACGCATAATCTTAAATAGATGAAGTTCATTTTAACTGTTTTTCTTTTCATATTTTCCCTCACGAGTTGTCAGTATTTTAATCAACTCATTGGTTTTACTCCAGTACAACCTGACTTCGAGTTAACGAAAATTAAATTAGTGCAACTGGGAAATGATCAAATGATTGTCGATCTTATTTTTCAAGTGCGAAACTCTAATATCGTCGATCTGTCGGTGTCGTCATGGAATTATAAGATTCTATTTCAAAATGAAATTATTGTATCGGGCGATGTCGTGGAGAAAAAAACAATTCCAAGCGAAAGTTCAACTTTAGTGACTGTGCCCACTACGGTTCATTTAAAAAATGCTCAACAAGTTTTTTTGCAAGCAAATTTACTCCATCAAAAATCTGTGGGTTTTGATGTTAAAAGCGAAGCAACGTTTTATGCGGGTTATGTTCCCTTTAAAATTGATTACCAAAAGAATTTTACTTTTAAAGATTTGGTGCGGTGATTTATTTTGAGCGTGTTGCAAAAGGGTTAGATTCTAGGCACGACGACGCGAGCAAGCGGAGTTTACTCAAGGTAAATGAGCATTGTGAGATAGGAGTAACGACGAAGATGACCCTTTTGCAGCAGGCTCATTTTATTTTAAGTAGAGTGCGATTCTAGCACTAATCAATTCAGGTTGATCTAAATGGGGGCAATGACTTAGCCCGCGATACACTTCACATATAGCGTTAGGCATTTGCTGAGCAACCCAGCGACATTCTTTCGGAGAAACAACAAAATCCCGTTCACCGCTTAAGATGAGTGTAGGTGTTTGAATCGTTTTTAAAATAGGAGTGAGATCTAAATTTTCTAGGGCTCTGGCGAGGCAAAAAAATAAATTAGGATCGTGATTAAATAATTCTTCAATATACTCTTCGATATCTTCTGTTTTAGAAAGTAATGGATGAAATCCACTAAGTCGAACAATTTCACGCAAAGGGAACCCCATTTTTCCTACGATCTTAAATAAAAGAGACATACTCTCAGGCATTTCTTCGTGCAGTTTAATTCCCAATTTCCAAATTTGCGGTGGACCGATTCTAATTAAAAAACCTTTTGAGGGAGAGCGAACAGGTGATCCAATCAAAATTAATTTTTCAACCATTTCAGGATAGTGATGAGCCATGAGTAATGCAAGTGTTCCGCCCATGGACTGTCCCAAAAAAACAGCTTTAGGAATTTTTTGTTTTTGCATGACAAAATGAATGTCATGGACCATTTTTTCGAGTGTGAGATATTGGTGTAAATTTTTTGGATGACTCGAATTTCCGTGTCCACGAAAATCGAACCAAATATTGTGATGATGCGAAAAATATTCTAACTGATACTTCCAATGTTTAATGGAACAGCCAAGTCCATAGAGAAAAAATAGAGCTGGATTTTTTCCCTTTTGTTCAGAAACAAAAAGCTGTGCTCCGTCATCTGTTTTAATTTTTAATTCAGGCATTCTTTTGAATTCTTCAACTTACGTGAATTGCTGCGATTTATGATCCATATTAAATAGTTTACAAAAAAAACTTATTTTTTTTAAAAACATCCCGATCTCTTGATGGAAGGCGTTTCCAGTGCCTCTTAGCAAAAAGTAAGTGAGGGAAATTAAAAACATGCTAGCCCATGAACCGATACCGATTGAAGTCTTCGTTCGAGCATCTTTTGATGATTTACGGGTGATGCAAGTTATTGGCAATTGGAAAATTGAGCCAGGTGAATTACAAAAATTAGTCATCATCTATCTCAAGGATATGGGTGTTTATCATGTTGAACCGATGCTCATTCATGTAATTCGCGACACCATCATTGCTCAGCTTCAAACATCACCAGAGATTATTGCAATGGTTAAAAAAGCTGAAAAAGTTGATGCTGAAAAACAAATGAAACGTCACGCTGAATAATTTTTTAAACTCTTAATTTAATCTCATCCCAATTATAAGTTCTTGGTAATTGTTTAGCTTGGCGAATGAGATGTGCTTGCTGATTGCGAAGATATTGCACTATGTTTCGATTACGTGGATCTTGTTTTAATTTATCAAGCTCAATTTGGATGTCATTAATTTTTTCTACGTCATCTTCTTTAAGATAAATTTGATCAAGAATTTGATTGAAGATAGATTTTTCACTTTCCGTCAAACCTGTGGTGTTGGAATACTTATGAAATTTGTTGATCGTCATTGGCTCGGTATCAACTTCAACGGTTCCATCTTCTTTTTTACCGATAACTACGCCTGGTTCTGTGTAGATCCCTGCCTTAGGGACTAAATCACCAATCTCTGACATAAATTTTTCCTCCTATTAATAAAAATGTTTATGGGTCTACGTCATACTCATTAGCTGAGTACGTCCGTGGATGAATATTGTGAGAATGCATAACATGAGCCAATTCCGATTTTAAATATCTTGTTAATAAATAATTTCTTGGATCTTGACTGGTTTCATCAATCGCTGCTTGAAAGCCTTTCATTTTCTCTTGAATATCAGAATGAGCATGAACTTTTTCCAAGATGGAATTATATTTTTGTCGATCTTCGATGGACAATCCATTGATGTATCCAAAAGGGTGGTGGGTTTTTAACTTATCTTTTTCCATAGAAATTTGTACGGTGCGAGCTTCTTTATCCTTTGACGTTACGCTTCCGACGCGTCCTGTCTGATTAAAGATAACGTCACCGACATTTAAACCCATGAAATCTCCCTCTCAAAATAATGGTGTTGCTTCCTTTATCAATAGCTTAACAATTTATATTTATAGAGGACAATGGGTGGAAAATGCCTAGTTATTGTTGCATGTCTTATTCAAAACATCTAAGCTCTTAATTCTTATCACCACTGGGGAGCTTCTTTTTTTTGGAGGCTGAGAGGTTCATCGTTAAATGAACGACCCATATAACTTGAACCAGGTAATGCTGGCGGAAGGAATTTCTTATGCAACATTCTATCGTCGTTTCTCAACATCTTTCTTTTCTCGATTTTTTTGTTTTCTTTTTTATTTTACTTCTCACCTACGTCATCGTTTTTTTGAATTATAAACGACATCAAAGCAATGATCCAAAAGAAAGTATGCTTGATTATTTAATTTTGGGACGCCATTTAACATTGCCACTCTTTGTCACCACCCTTGTCGCGACATGGTACGGGGGAATTTTCGGAGTAACAGAAATTGCATTTAGCGAGGGAATTTATAATTTTTTGATCCAAGGACTTTTTTGGTATGGAGTTTATATTTTGTTCGCTATTTTTTTAGTGGATCGTATTCGAGAGCAAAAATCCATCACCTTACCTGAATTAGTGGGTAAATTATTTGGGCCCAAAAGTAAATTTTTAGCCTCAATCTTGAACGTATTAAATGTGATTCCTGTAGCCTATGTGATCAGTGTGGGTCTTTTGATTGAAATTCTTTTTGGTATTCCTTGGAGCTATGGCATGGTGATCGGCTCATTCATCGTGATTACTTATTGTCTTATGGGGGGGTTTCGAGCCGATGTAACTTCGGATGCGTTGCAATTTTTTGTAATGTGTTCTTCTGTGGCGATTGTTTTATTTTTTAGTATTTCGCATTTCGGTGGGTTGCTTTTTTTAGTAACTCATTTGCCAGCTTCACATTTTAATTTATTAGGTAAATATTCTTGGCTTGAAACGATGGTATGGGGGTTTATTGCTCTGAGAGTTCTCGTCGATCCTAATTTTTATCAACGATGTTTTGCTGCTAACTCTGCAAAGACGGCCAAAAAAGGAATTTTAATTTCGACGTTGATTTGGTGCTTGTTTGACATCTGTACAACTTTTGGAGCTTTGTATGCGAGAGCAGTGATTCCTGAAGCTGAACCTAAAACATCTTATCTAACTTATGCTATTCAATTACTCCCTGATGGTTTACGTGGATTTTTTCTTGCAGGAATTTTAGCTACAATTATATCAACGCTTGATTCTTATTTATTTGTTGCAGCAACCACGATTCAATTCGATTTACTGCCAAAAAAATATCATTGGAATAAAAAAATGCACGTCCTGGCGATGTTTTTTATTGCAGGATTTGCCATCATGCTTGGATTGTTTTTTACAGGGTCAATTAAAGCTACATGGAAAACCTTCGGCAGTTTTAGTTCAGGAGTTTTACTTATTCCTATGATGTCGGCTTTATTTACTCGACAAAAATTTTCAGACAAAGATTTTATATTTTCAGCTATCTACTGCATTTTGGGGATGTCTGCGTGGAGATTGTATCCAAGAGAAGGGGTGTGGTTATTGATTGATCCACTTTATATAGGTTTAATGGGAAGTTGTTTGGGTCTTTATCAAACAAATTTTATAGTGTGGAAACAAAAAATCTTCCTAAGAAAATAGCAAGGACACCTAGAGTAATGGATAAGAAAAGATAGAGTAACAATGGAAAATAATTTTGTGACTTGAGCATAATAAATAGTTCCATTCCAAAAGTTGAAAAAGTTGTGAATGATCCCAAGAAACCCATAGCGGCTCCTAAATAAATTTGTTCATAATAGGGGATATCTTTTTCAAGTAGCAACGAAACGACACCTAATAAAAAACATCCCAGAGTATTGATTCCCATTGTTGAATAGGGAATGATGGTGATAGGAAAATTATTTTTACATCCAAGGTAAATCAGGTAGCGACTAATTGCACCTAGAGAACCAAAAATGCCAACGATGATGAGATAAGAAATCTTGAACATTTTAAAAAACCCAAAAGTTTGAAAATTCTCTATAAATCCAAATCTTTGACTACTTGTCGCTGACAGTGGCAAGTAGTCAAAGATAAAAGTTAATGCAAAAAATGTCGTTCATGTGAAAAATATAAAATAATTTTATTTTGAGTAGCTGCATCAATAGAATCTTGATCTTTGAGCGAACCGCCTGGTTCGACAATCGCAGTGACACCCTCTTTGGCTGCGGTGTCGATGGAATCGCGAAAAGGAAAAAAACCATCACTCGCTATCGCAGAACCTTTGACAGCATCTTTTCCGTGATTTTCTTTCGCTTTCAAAATAGCCATTTTAAGGGCATCAATACGGCTAACTTGTCCAGCTCCAATGCCGATGGTTTGCTCATTTTTTACTATGACAATCGCATTGCTCTTAGCATTTTTGGCGACAGTCCATGCTAAATCTAAATCTTTTAATTGAGCGGGCATTGCGATTAAAGGAGTTTTATTTTCCCATTGGAGAGATCGCGATAATTGCTGATCGTTTTCTTGCACGAGCCACTCACTTTGAGAGATGTTTTTGAAGTTTAAGTTGTTTTTCTGTTCATGGTTATTGATGCGGGTTGTTAACAAACGTAAATTTTTCTTACTTGATAAAATGTCAATGGCATCGCTAGAAAATTCTGGAGCAAGAACGCATTCTAAGAATATTTCATTTAATTTCTTGGCATCTTCTTTTTCAATTTTGAAATTTGTCACAACAATTCCACCAAATGCGGATTTTGCATCGGCTTGAATAGCTCTCTCAATTGTATTAGCTACGCCACACGGGATGTTGTGTTTAATAACACAAGCCATTTTTTGTATCGAAAAATCACGAATTAATTGCAGTCCATGATAGAGATCCAAATAATTATTGTAGGAAAGTTCTTTGCCTTGAATAAATTGAAACGTATCTTCTGAATGATTTTCTGTTGTGTATAGCCACGCTTTTTGGTGGGGGTTTTCCCCATAGCGTAAAGGTTTTTGCAGAGTTAATTGTAAATCAATTTTTTCGCTCGCAATATCTGATGAAATTGTGCGAGCAATCATTGCGTCATATTTACTAATGGTAGAAAAAACTTTGTAAGCTAAATACTTTCTTTTCTCTTCGATAATTTCATTTTTATTTTTTAAATCATTTAAAATCCATTCATAATCATTAGAGTCAATAATGGGAAGGACATGTTGATAGTTTTTGGCTGCTGCTCGTAATAATGTTGGGCCACCGATATCAATTTGTTCAATGGATTGTGTTTTAGAAAAATCATACAAATTGACTACGACGATATCAATAGGTGGAATATCTAAATGCTGAATTTCTGCGATATGATCTTGGCTGTCACGATCAAATAAAATGCCACCATGTAATCTTGGGTGTAATGTTTTGACACGACCACCCAAAATTTCACTAGCTCCTGTAAAACGAGCAACCTCCATCACAGGGATTTGATGCTCACGGAGATATCGAGCTGTACCACCCGTTGATAGAATCGTGAATCCTAAATCGCAAAGCCCCTTGGCAAAAAAATCGAGATGCGATTTGTCCGTGACAGAAAGAAGAGCAGTTTTGGGTTTGTCATTAGCTTTGTTCATCAGATAAATCTTATCTTAATTTATGCAAATATCATAATGATTAAGTTTTGGAATTTTTATTTTTATTTAAAAATACCAAAAACTTTTCTAAACAATTAATTTCCTTGAATTGCTAATGTTTTAATTTTTTTTTCCGAAAAGTGTAATACGAGAAATAAGATGCCCAGGCAGACGCTTCGCGTCTTGGGCATGACATAGGGTTTCAGACGCTTCGCGTCTTGGGTATGACATTGAGTTAGGAGGTGTTTTATTAAAACATTATTATTTTTTCTCATGTTTTTATTATCCATCCATGGATGGAGTGTGACGCAAAACAAAAAAGTTAATCTAAAGTTTTGTCAAAATCTAAGTTCTGATTCTTGTTATCAAGTAGCTAATTATCAAGAGTCGATGGGGAATGTCCAACAAGCGATTCGCATTTATATGGAAGCGTGTTTGTTGAAGCATGGTTATTCCTGTCATCGCATGGGATGGCATCGTGAGTCGCAGAGGATGATCTCATCTTCTATCATCTATTATAGAGAAGCATGTGAGATGGGACAAAATCGCAGTTGTAACAATTTGGGGGTTCTCTATGATAATTTGCAGGATAGAAAATCAGCAAATATATATTTCACTAAAGCGTGCAAGTTAGGAAAAAAATCAAGCTGTGAAAAATTAGAGAATAAAAAAAGTATGGTAGCTGCTGAGAAAGAAAATCAAACCCCAAATTGGCTTCTCAAAAATCATCTCTGCTTTAACCACGATGCTCAAGCATGCCATGATCTTGGTAGAAACTTTGAAAGTGAAGATAATTTTTTATATGCAAAAAATTATTATGATCTTGGTTGTCAAATGCAGTTAAAAAAATCATGCAACAATTTAGCTATTATTTATGAAAAAGAAAATCAGCTAGAAATAGCCTCACAATATTTTCAATCAGCATGTCTATTAGGTCATGGTCAAGCATGTACAAAAGCAGGAAGTAAGAGAGATTTAAATTTTTCGATGTTGGCATGTCGTTATGGTGATTATCAAGCATGTATCAATGGAAAGAATCATCAAGAAGAAAAGAGAAATATTCAATTAAAAGAATCTCTGCAAGCCATTGTCAAAGAAGAAGCAAAACCTATCGACCCAGCAATAGCATTAGAAAAGAAATGTCTAAAAAACGAGATGGAAGCATGTTTAGAATTTGCGTCCTATCTCAAAGGGAAAAATCAACCTGAGCGAGTGATGAAAATTTATCGCGATGGATGTGAAAAAAGGAATAAGCTTTCTTGTTTTGAGTTGGGCAATTTATTATCGCTACAAAATAAATCTGACGAAGCCATTGCGAGTTGGGAAAAATCATGTCAGGAGAAAATGCCTGCGGCGTGTTTATTGATTGGAAACGAATGGCTCAAAAAAAATGACAAAGAGAAATCAAAAGTTTATTTAACTCAAGCCTGTGAACTTAAATTAGATTCTGCCTGTATACTGATACAAAAAATGACAGCACAGTCGGAAGATGCTGTCCTAGCGATGCGAGAAAAATCTTGCCGTGGTGGGAATTCAAGCGATTGTCTCTTACTCGCTCAAACATGGATGAAAAAAGATGAAAAAGAAAAGGCGTTGATTGTTTATAAATTAGCCTGCGATCAAAAAGAAGAAATTGGCTGTGTTGCTTATCAGGAGTGGCTAGAGAAACTCCATCCTGAAGAATATGCCAAAGAGAAAGAAAAACTTGATCCATGTAATCGCAGTGAAAAAAAAGATTTAGATCAATGTTACAGCCAGACACAAAAATTATTTTCGCAAGGTGATGAAAATAATGCTCTGCAAAAATTTGCATCACTCTGCAATAAAATGCATGGAAAATCATGTGAAAGATTAAGCGAGCATTATCTTATACAAAAAGACTTAACGAGTTTAGAAAAATACTTAGACAAAAGTTGTCAGTTAAAAATTGGCTGGGCTTGTCGTGAGTTGGGATTTTTATCTCTAAAAAATAATAAAACAAAAGAAGGAAAAAATGTTTCTTATTTAATTATGTGGGAAAAGGGTTGTGCGTTGAAAGATGGGAAATCTTGTTATCAATTAGCAGTGCAATTGCAAGCTACAGGAGAGGCTGCGAAAGCTCGTACACTTTTTACTCAAGCATGTCATCTTGGATATGGATGGGATTGTGAAAAGAATTTGGCACATTAAAAACTTGCCACGTCGTCATGCCCAACGAGCATCGCAGATGCGAGTGCCTGGGCATCTGATTCTTATTTTATTTATTTTAGGAATATCTGGCAATTCACTCTCCCAAACTCTACGCCCCAAACCCATTCTCAAAGATAAAAGTGGCAATGAATGGAGTGATATCAATGTCAATGATGCAAAGAATTCTGATTTTCAACTTTACTTTGATATTTCAGATGCGGTGCGAGGTGTCGTTGGTATTGTAAGTTGGCAAATTTTCATTCTTGATTTTGAGGATCAAGTCATTATTTGGTCGAAAGATGGTGTGGGGACGCCCACCGAGCAAATTGCGTGGAATGGTTTAAGCGATAAAGGAGATATTCTGGAGCCTTCGCGAAAATTAGGAGTTAAATTTATTTTAACAACAACGAATGAAACACAAAAATCAGAAATTTTAGAACTTAAAACGTTGTCAGCCAAGCAAATGTTCAGAAAGTTAGATCAGGGATTTCGGTTTAGTCCCTTGGGAGGCATGGGATATGGAATGAGCGATTGGAAAGAAAATAATAAATTGCTTGGCAAGTATAGCTTTTTCCCGCTCTTGTTTTTGAATCTTGATTTTCATTATTATAAAACTCATTTTGGTGGTGTCGAATTACATTCCGCAGCTCAAGGAGTCGAAAAATTTAGCAAGTCGATCTATTCATTTATTTCGCTGCACTATGAATATGCTCTGATCAATCGTTTATTAGGTAGCCCGTTGCAGTTATTAATCGGTGGACAAGTGGTGAATCATGAGATGTATCCCATTACAGCAAGCCTTGTACAAAAAAATAAAAATGGGCTTAGTCTTGAAAAGTTTAATGCCAAGATGCGAGGGGGTGGGGGAAGCATTAAACTGCAATGGTATTATGTGAATGAACGGTCGCTTGATTTTTTTAGTTCATATTCTGTGGGGAAAAATAAATCGTCACTTTTAAATTTAGAATTAGGAACAAAATTTAGTTTAACCAATCAACTTGATATGCGAATTATGTTGGGACAAGAACGCTGCAAATCGAATGAACTAAAAATCAAAAGATCATCAGATATGAGTGTATTAAAATTATATTTGGATATTGCGATGTAAAAAATAAGGGATTAAAGCTGAGCCAAAAAAGCATCACCACAATTTGAGGAACCTTTTGAAGATGCTAAATTTTCATCTTGTTTTTGCGATTCATGCCAAGTTACACCACCCGGTTTAAATGTAATTCTTATTTTTCCTTGAATTTCTTCAACGGATTTAACATAAAATGGCCAATGGTGATGATCTTCGTTTTTTTGCATTTCTTTTTTAATATCGCGAATAGCCGAAACTAAATTGCCAGTGTTCATCAATTTTCTAAGTTCATTAAAATCACTTTGCCCAAAAATATCCGAAGGAGATTCAAAATAAATGAGTGACATTTTATTTGCATCTTGTGGATGACGACGAATTAGCATTTTATATTTTTCATTTTCTAAAACAAAACCATCATTTTCTTTTT
>CAZFSQ010000036.1:0-10924 GCA_964521975.1 uncultured Oligoflexales bacterium
AAACAGCAATTGTCAAGAATACGCTACGGTCATCGGCCTAAGAATCAACAACATGCCTAGGCATTAAACATCAAGTAAGCCCTTTAAGTATGGAAATGATATTATCATATATGATAATATAACTGGGGGTGTTTTATAGTGAAACCTGTTTCAAAATTAGTGTATCAAGGAAAGTTTTTTAGAATGGAATTCTATTTGGATGAACTAGGAAAATGTCCTGCCGAAGTTTGGCTTGAGTCACAGTCATCAGGAAAGCAACAAAAGTTTGCCGCATTGTTTGCGTGGCTTGCTGACCATGGAAAAATTTGGAATGAGAGAAAATTCAAACACCTGACAGGCAGTGATCAAGTTTTTGAGTTTAAGTCTTTAGAAAGGGAAAAAATATGAAAAATAGAAACAAGCAAGAAGTAGGTTGGCTGGAAAAAAAACTGATGAACCCAAAATTTCGCAGAGCTTTTCGTGAAGAATATGAAAAGCTCTCTATTGGTGAACAACTTTTAAAACTTCGACTTCAAGCGAATATGACGCAAGCTGAAGTAGCTCGAAAAGCAGCAACTTCCGTTTCAGCAATTTCTCGATATGAAAATGCTGAATACGATAGGTATGAATTGCAAACTCTGCGTAAAATAGTAGAAGCATGTGGAGGAATATTACATCTTCGTGTATCAACATCGTCAAATGTAAAAAGAGCTGCGTAAGTTAAACGATAATGGCAAAAATTTATATCTATCACGAAAGAAAAGCAAATTGATGAATATGAGTCCTTGCTTGAAACGTTGGATATTCTTGAATCAGAGCCTGATATTGTTAAAAAATTAAAAAAAACTAAAATGGAAATAGCCAAGGGTAAGTATCATAAGTGGCCTGGCCTAGCCTCAAAAAGAAAATGAATCAAAAAATACATGCCAAGCCAGTAAAAGTAAAACACAACTTGGTTGCTGTTTATCATGATATATAACAACTTAGTTGTTGATGAAATTTAAACAGATATTTAATTTACCCCTGTCAATTAATTGACGTGACATTGCTCCATCATCATTGAAGTTGCTATACTTAAGCTAAAGACAAGGAGGTTTTTTGTTTAAGGAATATTTTCTTAACATTTTATTTTTTTTATTTTGCTATCAAAATTTATTAGCAAACGATCATTCGTTTCCTGCGGATTCTTCTTTACAAAATCGCGTGCGTTTTTGGGAAAAAATATTTTCTGAATATTCCAGTCAGCAAATTGTGATTCACGACCGTAATGATCCGAATATTATTTTAGATGTCATTGATTTTGATGTACTCAAAAAAAGAAATTCGCAAATGGCACAAAAAATAAAATCAGAAAAAATGAAACAAAAATTTGTTGCTCAATATGTTAGCCGTTATGAGGAGGGGATTAAAAAATTTTCTAAGTATGGCAAAAAAGCTATGACTCTTGGAGCGATTGAAAAAAGAATTTGGAATGTGTATTCAGGTCACAGTGAATCTCTAAAAGATATGCTTCGAGGCAATGTTATTCTTCGCTCACAAACCGGACTCAGTAATGAATTTCATTCTGCGATTAAGCGAGCAGCTCCCTACATGAAACAAATGGAAAAAATATTTAATGACCACAGAATTCCTATGGAATTAACACGCCTTGTTTTTGTTGAATCCATGTTTAATACAAAAGCTTATTCTAAAGTTGGTGCTGCGGGTATTTGGCAGTTAATGCCGAACACAGCTCGACAATTTATCAATGTAAACCATCGCCAAGATGAAAGAATGTCACCGCTTAAGGCAACACGAGTAGCGGCCCGCATTTTATTAGATAACTATCGTGAACTTAAAAGTTGGCCGCTCGCTATTATGGCCTATAACCACGGAGCAGCAGGTGTGAAACGCGGAATGCGTTCGATAGGTAGTCATAAAATTGAACATCTCATTGAAAACTATCGAGGATCAAGATTTGGATTTGCGAGTCAAAATTTTTACACAGAATTTTTAGCAGCAAAAAATGTTTATGCTAAGTTGGATAAAAAAAGAATTCAAATCGCAGAAAGGGATTAGTGTATGAAGAAATATTTTTTAGTTTTTTTAGGATTTAGCTTTATAAGTTACGCCGAAGAGAAAAAAGCCACGGATGAAATTTCTTCAATTGTGGATGAATTAGAAAAAAAATTAATTGAAGATGAAGTCCGCACGCTTGAATTTGAACCCAGTGATAAAAAAATAAGTGCAGAAAATAAAAAAACAGAACCGAAGGAAAAAATAAAATTTAAGCCTAAAGTCATTGAAGGAAAAACTACAGGGGATCAAGAAATATTAGACTTCAAAAAAGATATTCAAATTTTAGAAAATGATATTGAAAAACTGGTGACTGAAGTTCATCGCAGTAAGCAAGCAATTTTAAGTCAATCCAATATTCAAAATCAAATTCTTCTCGATGCTAAATTAAATAATATCAATAATACAATGATCAGCACGCTTACGGTTCAAGTCGATGGTTTTAAAATTTATCATTGGGAAGAACCGACAGGTACACAAATGCCTGAGAGCAATTTTCCTCTTTATTCAGGACCTCTTCCTCCGGGTGAGCATAAGATTGAACTTTTTGTGAGAACTCTTTTTAAAGATTCAAGTACCCTAAAACTTGCTCAGGATAGTTACCGTGAAGAAAAAGCTGAGACCAGCTTATCAATTCCAGAAGGAAATTTTCAAAAAAATATAACCGTTACTATTGAAGGGGGAGCTACGGCGAAGGATAAACCGAAAATACAATTTATCAATGTGGCTCAGGCCCCACCAGCGGAGGAAAAAAAAGTTGAAGAAAAAAAAGAGGAACCAAAGGTAGAGAATGAAGAAATTAAAAAATAATTTCTTAATTTTATTTTTTATATCAGGAAGTGTTCTGTTTTCAGCAGAACAAACCATAAAATCTATTGATCCAGAACTTGAACCGCTTTCTGCCCAAAAACAGATCAATGAAATTTATAAAAATTTAGACAATCTTGAAGTGCTCACCAAGGCACAATTTATGGGCAATAAAAATGAGTCGGCGAAAAAAGCATTTGATCGAGCTGAGGCATCACTTTTTTATCGCAATTTTTCTCCGGCGATTTCCGATATGGGGGTGTTTTTAGAGTTGAAACAAAAAATTTCTTCCGAAGAAACGCTTAAAGCATATTACATCATGGGAAAATCCTATCAAGGGTTGAAACAGTACGATTTGGCGATGGTAAGCTATTTGAGGTTTTTGGCGATCTACTTGGTAAATCCCGTGGGGCCGATCGAATCGCTCAGAGATTCATTGCGAAGTGTATGGGAGATTACTTCCCAAACCAACACCCTTCTTAATAGCGAAGCTATGGAGATAATTTCTGGAGTTACGGGGTTTAAAATAAAAGATGTAGAGATGTTAGCAGAGATTTATTATCTTTGCGGACAAATTGCGACGCAAGCTAAAAAATATTCGGCAGCAAAAACATTTTTCACTAACCTTGTGACCGATTTCAAAAATCAACAGATCTCGAATGGAGCGTATTTGCATTTGGCAATCATCGCTCTCAAAGAACAAAAAATAGATGATGCAGAAAAATGGCTATCTCTTGTCAAAGAAAATTCTAAATTCCATGATCAAGAAATTTCTAATTTAATTAATTTGGTTTCAGGACGGGTGATGTCATTTAAAAATAAACCTGAAACAGCTCTTGCGATGTATCAAAAAGTTGCGAATGATTCAGAATATTTTAACGATGCACAGTTTGAGTCCTCGGTAGTTTTAATTAGAGTCGGAAATTTTAGCAAAGCTAAAGAATTTTTATTGCCGCTTAGTAAGCTGAAGAATTTTGCTAAATATTATAAAACACGAGAGTTACTTTTTATTGCTTCGATCCTCTCAAAAGACTTAGCTAATGCAGAGCAAAGTGTTAAAGAAAATATGGCATTGCTCAAAAATTCGCTAACTTTTTTACGCCAAGAATTTGAAAATGAGAATAGCTTTAATATTAATTCGTTAAAAAAGCTCACGATAGAACTTAAAAATTTTGTGGGCAATTCGGACTATATTGCAACTATTCTAAACCAAGGAGATAGGTTGAACCTTTCCGAAGCAAGGCTCCAATCTCTTGAGGCATGGACAAGAGCTGCACTTACGGCGATGGGAAATGCTCGTCTCGAAGAATTAAACCCTCTACTTTTTAAGCAATCGAATGAGCTGGCTCAATTAGCAGACAAGGCTTTATATATTGGAAATCGGCTCGTTGAGGGTGAAAAAAATATATATAAAAACGAATGGTCCATATTAGATAAAGCAAAATTGGAAAATATTTCTTTAAAGAAAAAAGATGTTCTAAGTCAAGAAAAATTGGAGCGACTCAATTTTGAATTGTGGCGAACGTGGTTTTTTTATTTATCGCTTTCTGATCGTACACAAGAAATGAAAAGATCGCTTAAAAATTTAAAAGCCGATATTTCTTCTGGTTATTACATAGCAGGAATTTACCACCCAGATGGAGCCGCAGGACAAATTCAATGGAAAGAATATTCGGACACGACATCACGGGCAATATCTACACTGAATAGACTTAATGACAAAGTTTTAGATCACTCGACCGATTTTGTAACCTTGCAAGCCCCTCATTTTTTGACGCGAAAATATTTTAGAACTTATGCCATCTTTCAACACCAAGAGGAAGAAATCGCCAAAATGTATCGTGAAAGAAAAACATCGCCACCAGGATCTTTAGTGGCTATGGATTACCGAGTTGCATGGAAACAGTGGGAAGTCATTGCGAAACATTTATTTAATCATATGAAAAAAAATGAAGATCTTGTGAAAGAGGAAGTTAAACGTGAAGTGGATGAGTGGCTTAACCTAAAAAATAAAATTAATGCAAAGCAAAATTTGATCACAATAAAAAAAGATGATTTGAATAAATTAATTCAAAAGCAATCGTGGCGAATTCGTTCTTATTACGAGAAAGAATTATCAACCTTGCTTAGTAAGCATACTAAGTGGTTGACAGACATTGCTTCTTTTAAGGCGAGTGACCAAGAAGCGATCAAAGATAAGTTATCGCAAGATTTAGATGCGAAGAAATATTTGTTAGAAGTGGAGTAAAAGATCCCCAGGCACTCCTCCCTTCGGGAGTCGTTGGGGATGACAGAGACAAGAATTGGAGTAACGTAATATGAATAAAAAAATTTTTCTTGTATTAATCTTTTTATCGCATCGTTCATTCAGCGACAATATGTCCGATGCTATTTCTAATCTTGAAACACATTGGAATGCCTTTGATGAATTAGAAAAGAAAAAAGCACAAGATAAAGAAGATCAATTTAATAAGAAGTGGAGTGCTGCTCAGGAATCAAGTCAATTGCAATTGAAAGAAAATGCGGAGAAAGAAATATCCATTCTCAGTAACGCGATTACAATTTCTCTTGAAGAAATTCAAAAAAATCCCAATGAAAAAACCACACCTGATTTAATGATCTCTCTAGGAAAATCGTATATTAAAATGGGATTAATTAATGAACAGATGGGTCGCGATGCTCTTGAAGTTTATGATAAAGGCCGGGCAATTCTTGAAGAGGTCATTCAAAAGTTCCCAAGCTATGAGAATAAAGATCAGGCATATTATCAATTGGCGGTTCTTTATGAGACACAAAAACAATTTGAAAAGTCGCGACAGATTTGGGATCAGCTTGCACAAGTAACACAAGATTCGTTGCTTAAAGTTCATGCCCTTTTAATTCTTGGAGACCATCATTTTGAAGCAGGAAGGCCGCAGACTGCCATTGAAAAATATCAAATGGCAGAGAAGACACTTTCGTCTCTGAAAGAATCCACCGACCCGTATGAGTCGGTGAGAATTTCTTATCGCCTCATGTGGGCCAATTATCGAGCAGCGGTACTCTCCAATGTCATTCCCCATGCTAAAAATCTTTTACGCTCGAATCTCCCTGCCCGCTCCATTGATCAGAGGGAAAAAATACAAAATGATGCGGTGGAAGTTCTTGGGGATAGTTTATTTGAGTTGGGCAATAAAAAAATTATTCGTGATACGGTTGAGGATTCATCGCTATCAATTTTTGCCACTAAAATTTCGCACCGTGTTTTATTTCGTTATAATGCTAATGAACGTCACGAGGCTTTGATTGAGTTTGGTGAGTTTGCTATCGCACAGTTTTCGAGTTCGGAAAATTATCCTGTGTGGTGTTACTGGTTAAGTATTTCTTATGATAAAACCAAGCAAGCAGATGAACATATTCGCACGTTAGAAAAATTAGCAATGCTATTGCCAGAGACAAGCCTTTGGCGTGCTCAGAATAAAAATTTTCCTGAAAAAATTCAAGAGATGGAAAATTTAGCCAAAGAAGCGAGTAAGATGGTTGGAAATTATTATTATGATCAAGCAATGAGTTCTGCGAATGTAGAACATTTTTCTCGTGCCAAGGATTATTATGAAGTTCTTGTGCAAAGATATCCAACGGATGAAGCATCTAAAAAACTTCGCTTTCGTATTGCCAATGCACTTTTTTTTACAGGTAATTTTAAAGAAGCCGATCTTTCTTTTGAAAAATTACGAACAGAAATTGCTCTCGATGAGGAGCTGATGGAACTTACTCTTTATCAACAAGTTTCTCTTAGAGAAAAAATGTGGCGTTCGGAATTTTCTAAAGCATCTTTACACGATGGCAATCCTGTACAGAGTAAAGAAGTGAAAGATAGTTTAGAGCGTTACGTCCATACGATTCAGGAATATGTTTATAAATTTCCAGGCCGCAGTAAAACAGTGGATTTAATTTTAATGGCTGCTGGAGCAGGAAGAGATATGGAAGATTATCCAATGGCCAATAAATATTGGAATCAAGTGCTTTTATCTCAGCCGACGATTTCACAAAGAGCCTTGGCTATTCGAGGAATGGTTTATGCTGAAGTGAAACAAAATCAAGCAGAGAACATTAATAATTTAGTAACAAAATTTCTGCGACTTGAGAATTGGAAAGAACTTCCTTTGGCTCTTTACACAGAACTGAATGGCATTTTAGGAAGATCCATGGAGGAGCAAGGAAAAAATTTACAAAAGTTAGGAAAACTGACGGAAGCTGGGAATCTTTTGGTTGAGACGAGTAAAGAGTTTAAGCAAATTACGGGTCGTGAAAAACTTTTGCGAGATGGGGCTTATTATTTAGCCATGGCCAGTCAGTGGAATTTAGCGAAAGAATCTTGCCAGTATTATCGTGATGAGGGATTTAAAAATTACTTGCCTGATATTTTTTATCTACAAGCAAGATCACTCGAATATCAGATGCATTTTTTGGATGCTGTAAAACTTTATTTAGAGCTTGCAAAAAATTATCCGAATCATCCGAGAAGTTCACAAAGTTTAGATCGTGTAGAAAAATTTGCGGTCGGTGAAAATCGGTTCGACCTTGCGGGTATTGCCAAAGAGATGCAAGGAGATCGTGGGAAAAATCCGAGTGAAAAAGAAAATCATTATAAAGTTTCACTCGAACATTTTGAGCGAGCTGAAAAATATTCAGATGCTTTGCGAGTGGCTGGTAAATGGGAAAAGCAAACGAGAAGTCGTTCGGATAAATATAAATCGCAAATTGCCTATAGTAGAAATTTGTTTAAAAGTGGCAAAGAAAAAGAAGCGATTTCACAGTGGCAAGGATTATCAGAAAATATTTTACGAGATAAAAACCGTGTTGCCGATGAATTTCCCGCCCTCTATGCTGAAGTTAATTTTA
Source organism: uncultured Oligoflexales bacterium (assembly GCA_964521975.1). Lineage (GTDB taxonomy): Bacteria > Bdellovibrionota_B > Oligoflexia > Oligoflexales > CAZFSQ01 > CAZFSQ01. The sequence continues at coordinate 7,726 of CAZFSQ010000036.1, forward strand.
ATTTAGCTGAAGAAGATGAAAGGCAGTTTGATGATTTTGATATTTTTGAAAGATCAGGAAACATGGATCAAAATTTAAATCAAAAGGCACAGAATTTTAAAAAGATGAATGATCGCTATCAAAAAGTGATCCTGACAGGGGAACCCAACTGGTCTACTCATGCGAGATATAATTTAGGAGAAGCATCTACGCGATTTGCCGATTCTATTGCAAGTATCTCGGTAAAGAGTAAACAGACTTATACGTTGAAAGCCAAACGACGATTTGAAGAACAGGTAGAAAAATTGCGTGAACTTTCAAAACAAATTCATGGGGCAAATGCTTTCTTAAAGAAAAAAATGGATTACGCATATCGTAATAATGAGTGGGTAGAAAAGAGTGCTCGAAAACTTGGCGAAGCGGATGTGAAGGATAAAGATTATCAAAGAAAAGATGTGACGCCTTACGCTCTTAAAGATGAGTTGCCTTTGTCTTATTAATGAGGGGGAGAAATAAAAAATGAAACTGAGAATTTTCTGTCATGCCCAACGAGCGAAGCGAGAGCCTGGGCATCTTTACATATTAGGAATTTTGTTTTTATTAAGTTGTGTTTCTAAAAAAGAAGAGACTCATGAACTTGATTTGAAGCCCATCGAAGCTCCACCCGTTGTTTCACCTAAACAAGAAGTAAAAGAAGAAAAAACAATAGAATATTGGAAAAACTTTTTTAAACCCTACCCTAATATTTCAGATAAAAAAAATCTTTTAGAAAAATTTACGGTGCTTGAAAAATCTACGAATGTTGAAGAAATGAAAAAAGCAGCTCAAACGGCCGTGGCCCTCAATGATTTAAACAGAGGGGAAAGTTTATATATCAAATGTCTTGAGCTTAGCTCTCAGGATATCAGTCTTTATCTAGGGCTAACGAATATTTATCTAAGAAAAAATAAAATTGAGCACGCTCTCGATCTTTTATCGACGGCAAAAAAAGTGATTGAAAAAAAAGAAAAACGTGATCCAAAAGACGAAGTTCAGTATCGTTATTTACTCGCTGTGACCATTGCTAAATCGGGTGATATTGAAGGATCGCGAAAAATTCTTTCAGAAATTATATCCAAAGAAATAAATTTTTCTCCAGCGTATGTCGCGTTAGCGAATTCTTATTTGAAGGAAGATAAAACAAATATTGCGGAGTTTATTGTCAAGCAAGGTGTGGATCGGGTGAAGGAAAATGCACCCCTTGTTAATATCATGGGAATGATCGAGCAGAAAAAAAATAATTTCCTTGCTGCTCAGCAGTGGTTTGACCGAGCCTTAACACTCGATCCAAATTTTACTCTTGCACTTGTGAACAAAGGAAATATTTTTTTGGATCGTGGTGATTATAAATCAGCAGAGCCGCTTTACGAAAAAGCACTTGCGATTGATCCTTATGATGTGAATGCTTATGTGGGTCTTGGAATATTAAAACGCCGACAGGGAGAATATGAAGCAGCGAAAATTTCTTTATCTCGTGCTGTGGAACTTGATCCATTCAACAAAATGGCTCGCTATAATTTAGCAATTGTTTATGCTGATCATCTTAAAAAACCTCAGGATGCGATAAGACTTTTTCATGAGGTCATCCAACTCACCGATAAGAAAGATGAGATGAATAAAATTTCGCAGTCGTATTTGAAAGAGTTGAATTATAAGCTTTAGAGACGCAATACGATAAACGTAAATCTTATACCATAGTTTCAAATTCCGTGGTATATTGAAACTATGTTCAAAAGAGAAATAAAACTCCCCAAGGATAAAAATATTTTTTTGTTCGGACCAAGACAGACAGGGAAAACAAGTCTTATTCGTTCATTATTTCCTAAAGCGATGCATATTGATTTGCTTAAAACCTCAGAATATTATCTTTTTTTACAAAATCCAGAGTTTCTTCGAGAGAGGGTGTCGGAAAATAAATCTAAAATTATTTTTATTGATGAGATTCAACGTGTGCCCGAATTGTTGAATGAGGTTCACCGCCTCATTGAAGAAGATAAGACTTTAAAATTTATTTTGACAGGCTCCAGTGCTAGAAAATTAAAAAGAGGATCGGCAAATCTTTTGGCTGGTAGAGCTTTCAGCTACCATCTTTATCCTTTGACCAGTCGGGAACTAAATTTTCAATTTTCAATAAAAGAAATGTTAAGCTTTGGTTCTTTGCCCCCCATTTTTAGTTTTGATGATAGAGAAAGTAAAAATGATTTTTTAAGAACCTATACAGAAACCTATGTAAAAGAAGAAGTGGTAGCAGAGTCATTAACAAGAAATCTCCCAGGGTTTTTACGGTTTCTTCAGGTCGCTGGGCAGTGTAATGGAGAGCAGCTTAACTTTTCAAATATTGGTAAAGATGTGCAACTCAATCATGTGACGGTTAAAGATTATTTTTCAATTTTATCAGATACTCTTTTGGGTTTTTTTCTTTTGCCTTTTGAATATTCGGAGAGAAAACGTCACAAGGTAGCTCCTAAATTTTATTTTTTTGATCCTGGAGTTGTGAGGGCGTTACAAGAAGTGTTAGCAGCTCCCCTTCGACCCAAGACATTTTCTTATGGGAATTTATTTGAGACATGGATTATTAACGAAGTAAAAAGATATTCTGATTATTTTAAAAAAGATTTTAGACTAAGTTTTCTTAGAACAGCCAATGATGTTGAAGTGGATTTAATTATTCAAACACCACATAAAAAAATCATTGCCGTCGAAATTAAATCGAGTGAACGCCCTTTATTAAAAGATTTTAAATCGGGGTTTTTAGCTTTGGAGTCACTTTGCAAAATCCATAAAAAAATTGTGGTTACTCCTGCATCGTTTGATCGTAAAGTAGAAGACGTGGCGGTTTTGGGTTTTAAGTCTTTCATGAAATTTTTAGAAGAAATTTAGTGATTATTTTTAAATCGGAGAAAATTTGAAATATCAAAATAGAACTTCTGAAATTGAAGTGTTACAAAAAGAGATCAAAAAATTACGCCCTACCAATAAAAAAATTTTAGAGCAGATTAAAAATTATTATAGGATTAGTTTTACCTACTCAAGTAATGCTCTTGAAGGTAATACATTAACAGAGTCAGAAACCAAAATTGTTTTAGAAGATGGTTTGACGATCGCAGGCAAACCACTGAGAGATCACCTTGAAGCTTCTGGTCATAGTGAGGCTTATGATAAAATTTACGAGCTTTCCCAA
>CAZFSQ010000037.1:0-10766 GCA_964521975.1 uncultured Oligoflexales bacterium
GAGATATCCAGAAAATAGAGGTAATGGTTTAAAGTTTGTTCGACAAATCATTAATTGCAACAAAAAACGCGGACTATATTGTAAATCCAATGAAGTAGATATAAGTTTTGGTATCATGGGAGTTGATGCTAAAAAGGATTGTCAAAAAAAGTTACGAAAAAATGTAAATGATATACATGGCACTCTCACATATATTATTTGGGAATGGGAAAAGTGATTATTGATATTTCAAAGTTTGGCAACATTTTAATTTCACGCCCCAATGGTAGAGAAGCCGCGTTGATTATGTTATCTTCTTTCAAACCTACCAACGACCAAGACGCGATTGAACTTGATTTTAGTCAAGTCGATGTTGTGGCTCCATCCTGGCTGGATGAAGTCTTAACTGCTTTAAGTAAAGCATATGGTTCCAAGCGAATTAAATGTTCACCTGATACCAATGTTACATTGCAGGAGTCGTTAAAAGTTATAGATTTGGATTAAATAACTTTTGGAAAGGGGGGGATCTATTTCCATTTCAAAAGAAAAATCAAAAAAGATCGAAGCAAAAATCCTTCTCATGGATCAGCTCTTTGATTTGGCTTATGAGTGTAAAAAATATCAGATTAGAAAAAAAAATCCTAACTTAAGTGAAATAGAAATTAATCATAAAGCCTATGAATTGATTGAGAGAGGGTGTCGGTAGGATTTTAATGAATAGCGAGCTTTTGCAGTTTTTTAAGAGGGTACTCCAAAAATTAGAAGAGACTCAGATTTCATATATGGTAGTTGGCTCTGTAGCATCTATGATTTATGGAGAACCGCGATTGACTCACGATCTAGATTTAGTCTTTGATATTTTTCCTAAAGATGTCGAAAAATTATCAAAAATATTTTCAAGTGATGAAGGGTTTTATTGTCCGCCTAATGAGGTTTTAAAATCGGAAGTGGTTCACAGGGGGCAATTTAATATCATTCATTTTGTTTCTGGGGTTAAAGTCGATTTTATGGTGCGAAAAGAATCTCCTTTCGCCATTGAAGAGTTTTCACGAAGAAAAAAAATAGCCATGTTTAAAGACTTTGAACTTTTTATCGCTTCGCCAGAAGATATTATTATTAAAAAATTGGATTTTTATCGAATGGGTGGTTCGGAAAAGCATTTAAAAGATATTCGTGGGATGTTGGCAGAAACGGAAGTAGATATGATTTATTTGAATAAGTGGCTAAGTGAACTTAGTCTTGAAAAAGAGTGGGGGAAAGTTACCCCTTCCTCTTAAAACTTTGTTACAATTTATTAAAAGGGGGAGGCTCATGCAAAAGAAAATTAGAAAATATCTTTATATATTTATTTTGTTTTTTTATTTCCCAAAGTTATTCTCCAATGAACTTCCCGGAACCGTTCAAAGTAAAAAACTAGAACCACTACCAGTAACCACATTCTCCTCTGGAAATAATACGTACAGCATTTTGGAAATGCAGCATGTGCTGCAATCTTATTTTGAGAGATCGGGTTTTATATCACGTGAGGAACCGAGCCTAGAGCTTAAAGCTCAATTGGGGATGCTTCTCAAAGATGGATTATTTGATATGTATTTTACAGGAGCGGGTTATAAAATTCCACGGACACAAAAAATGTTTATGAAAAGATCAGAAATTGAATTCGATATTATTCCTCTTAAAAATAATTTTTATAAGCTAACCCAGTATAATGCGATGGGGCTTCCGTTTCATGAAGTTAATCCTAGGACGGGGGAAGAAGTCCCCGAAGAAAAAATGGGGAGTATCTATACCGTGGGTCTTATCAATCAGGTGAATTATGAATATCCGATTGAAGGGCATACTTTTTCACTTAAATTCAATTCAGATCTCTGGACTCTTTTGTATTCAAGAAAACAAATGACAGATATTCATGCTGAACCGAAAGAACGCGATCATTATTTTATGCTTAATTTTGAAAATGAAGGAAATGAAAATAATTTGGGAGAGGAAAAGAAAATAGAAGACTATGCTCAGCACATTTATCATCAGATGGGTTTATCGTTAGGGTATACTCCCAGTTTTTTAAGACCATTTTATGGTGAAGTATCTAGTTTTTATACCGAAGCTTGGCTGCCAAGATATTTTGAGAATGAAAATCAAAATATTTCATATGAATATGAAAAGGATCGCTCTTCCTATTATAGATTACGTGGACAATTAAATTTGACAGCGAACATGACAATTATGAATGATTTTTTTCACTATTATGACGGGTTTTATCAAACTGCCAAAGAGCTACCGTATAAGCGATTTAAAAATGTTGTTCGCTTATCGTATAAAATGTAGATGATGACGAAAGAGATCCACCATATTGAAATCGAACACAAATTTTTATTTTCTTCGGAGAAAGACTTTTTCTCATTAAAAGAAGCAGTAAAAAAAAATCATCCAGAAAAAATAGAAAAACTAAATACAAGAGAAACATATTTTAAAAATAAAGATGAGCACTTTGTTTTAAGACATAAGTTTGATCCAAATTATGAAGAACTTTCTTGGAAAGAAATTAAAGAAGATAATGAAAAAAGAAAAGAGTGGACCCTTGTGCTGGATCACCGAGAGGGATCACAATTAGAGAGTGTTCATGAAATTTTAAAAACATTGGGTGTAGAAAAAATATTTTCATTTCAAAAAGAATTAGAAGCATTTATTTTCGTTGATGCAGAAATTGTTTTTTACCAGGCGTATGATTCGCAATATCTTTTTTATTGTCTTGAGATTGAGGCAAAGAATTGTAAGAGTGAAAATGAGGGATTATTGATTCTAAAAAAATATGAAGAAATTTTAAAACTTGATCCTAAAAATAGATGCAAAAAAAGTTTGTATCATCTTTTTTTAGAGTAGAGGAATGGGATAAAAAATAAAAACCATAAACATAAGATGTTATATTTTCCTTCATACCCAAAAACTACACCACATAAACTATCCACCCGATCAAACCCAGTATAAACGGGAAGCCCCGTCGATTTTTCTTTATTCACAAGTGAAAGGGCATCAATAATTCCATAACCAAGAAGCGGTGTTTTAATGTAATCACTGGGGAGTTTTCTGTAATAATATTGAAAGTTAATGCCGTTAGCAGTGTCTTGATCATAAATGTTTGGGTTTGCACTTTGGAGAATTGCATTTTTAAAATTGGTCAATGTAATATCGGGTTCTTTAGCAAGTAAAAGCCCTGCAATACCTGCAACAACAGGAGTTGCCATTGAGGTTCCTTGTTTGACACCGGTGTTTCCTGGTCCTGGCAATAACGATTGAATATCAGATCCTGGAGCTGCAATATCGACCCAAATTCCAAAATTAGAACTGGATAATTTTCCATTCTTATCACTTGAAGAACCTGATAACGCTGCTACAGCAATAGATTCTGAAAATCCTGCGGGGTAAGTCATTCGCATTGAGTCTTCATTTCCTGATGCACCGATGATCAATATCCCTTCAGAACTAAGCAAGCTCACCATAACACCCACAGCTTTCGAGCGAGAAAACTTTCCAAACGAGCAATTAACAATTCGCACAAGAGGTCTTCCCCCTCGCGAAAAACGGTGAATATAATCAAAGCCAGAAATAATGGAGCTGTCTAAAATTCCCCCACTGTCTGTTCCTTGCGAAGAAACAATTTTAACGGCCATGATTTTACATACAGGGCAAACACCTGCTGCCGTCCCACCCTCTAATGTGGGATCAGCCGCAATAATTCCTGCAACATGAGTTCCGTGGGAACAATTTTTATCTTTATCGCTCTCAGAGCAAGGTTGCCCTGGACCTGTAGTAGAAAAAGGGAAAACCTCTCCATTGCCGAGGGAACCTTTTTTTGAAGCGGTCGTATTACAGCCATAAAAATCATCTTTACAGCCAGCAAACCCAGGTGAAGCATTTTGCCACATTTGATCGCGAATTCCTGGATGATCATAATCAACGCCGCTATCCATTACGGCTACAATAGGTGGATTGTCGATGATAAATTCATCGGTAGCAAAGGATGGATTATTGATATCGCGTTTGCCAATAGCAAATAATGCATCAATCACGCGAGTGTTTTGAATTTGCGGGATACTAATTTTATTTTCATCATAAAAAGTTCCCCAATCTTGAAATAAATTTCCTGTAGAGTTTGGCGGGAGTTTAGAAAAAAGTTGGCTTATGTAATTAGGTTCTGCAAAATGAAATAGTCCTTCTTTCTGCCACTTTTTTAACCAGTAAGTAGAATCTTTAACCGAGCGAAAATCAATCCGGGTTAGAAGTAAATTTTTATTTTGAAATTTATTTTCTTTGACGACATGAGGAACGGAGGTTAGATAATGAAACATCTTAATTTGAGACGTGTGGGGTTTAACTTTTTTTAAAAGATATAGATATCTCGATTGATATTCTTTGAAATAAGATATTTTTTTTCTTTGAAAATCAAATGTTCCCTCATCGTAAAAACCCACAATATAACTTCCTGGTAGAACATACTGATTTTGAACTTCATAGGAGTTGGCTAATATAAGAGTAGAGAATGAATCAGCGATTTCTGGTAACGAGCCACAAGATGAAAAGAGTGTTGCAAAGAGAATCCATATGTTGAATGTACAATTTTTCATAGAAAGTTTATTATATCTAGGATTTTAGATTCTTGTAAAACTTAATGTGGAGATAAAAATAAAATGAGTGAACTTAAAAATAAAATTTCAGATGATATTAAGACTGCGATGAAAAGTCAGGATAAAAAAAAGCTCCAAGTTTTGCGGATGGTGCTCAGCGAAATCAAATACCAAGAAACAATTTCAGGAAAAAAAGAAGATATAGATGAGGAAAATTGTCTAAAAGTTGTTTCGTCGTATCAAAAAAAATTGCAAAAATCCCTTGGAGATTATCCAGATGGCGAAAAGAAAAATGAAATTTTAGAGGAAATAAAAATTGTTGATGGCTATTTACCAAAGAAGGCTTCACCAGAAATGATAGAAAATGCGATTAAACAAGTATTATCTGAAACTCAGGATAGAAATTTTGGCCAGCTTATGAAACTTATCACAGCAAAATTAGGTCAAAATGCTGACGGAAAAATGATAAGTGCTGAGCTTAAAAAGCTTTTAGGGTAATTGTTTCACGAAGGTAAAATATTTTAACGAAAGAAGTATTTTAATCAACTTTAGTATATAATTAATAGTGTAATAAAAATTACTAAGGTTTACTTTTTTTATTCCGAAAAAAGAATTGTGATGATTGAGAAGTTATTAAAATTTATTTTACTTTTTCTTTCAGTGGACGGATTGGCGTTAGAAAGAGGAAGAATTAATTTACTCGATTTTATGAAAGAAGATGGTCGTAAATCTTTTCAAAGTTTTTTTGGGATTGCAAAAATAGAAAAAATTGAACCCACGATTGAACACTCTATTAAAAAAATAAATATTGCACAGTTAAGTAAATCAGAATCTACATTTTCGGTTTTGTTTGGGTTAGAGAATAAGGAAAAAACTCAGCAACCAAAAAAAGTAGAAAAAGTGGCAGAAAATTTAGTGAAGGTCGATTTAACAGTTCCCAAAGAATTTACATCGCTTGAAAATATTCTGAAACAAAATATTCAAAAAATTGAAAGTGCTTTTCAGACACAAAATGAAGAAAATAAGTATCAAGAAATAGAGACCGTTCAGGAAGAAGATTTAGAGGATGAAGTCGATGTTACAGAAAATGTGAGCGAAGAAAGCGTTGAAAATGAAGAGAGTTTAATTTCCGAGCGATACACCCTTCAAAAAATGGTGACAGGGTTCAAAAAAATCAAATTGAAAGTTTTTGATGAAAGAAGTTTTGAAGATAAAAATTTCCCCGCGTCTTCATTAGAGGTTTCGATTTTAGGAACCCCGTATCGTGGTTATACAGATCCTAGAGGAGAATTAATTATTTCTGATTTACCTCGTGGGTCCAATTTTATTTTACAAATTAGCGATTCGCGGTATGGAGCTATTTTCCCTCATGCGGTGGAAATTTCTACAAGCGAGAGCGATAAAAATGAATTGAAAAATATCAAAGTGAGAAGAAAATTTAGCCAAGAGCTTTTATATCAAATTGCAGGACTTGCTTGGAACCAAGCAAAGTCGTCATTTTGTGGAGAGATTAAAAATTTTAAAGCGACAGAGAAGTTAAGAATCAGTTCCGATCATGAGAGTGAAGGAATTTATTATTTTAACCGGTTTGGTTATTTTGATCCGAAACAAAAGCTTCTCGATGAGAGTGGTAGGTTTTGTGTTTTGAATTCTTTCGAGGGGCCAGTGACTTTGAGTCTTTATGATGGTGATGATCATTTATCATCATGGACAATTGCTTTTATTAAAGGTTTTCATCAAGAACAAGAACTCGATCTAAATAAGACCACGGAAAACAATTTATTTAAATTGATGGCGATGCCTTCAGCCCATGAGCAGTTGCGAATAGCTTCGGATAGTAAGGCAATGTATCGCCCAATTGATCAAGCAAGATTATCCGTAGCTGGTTATGGGGATGAAATTTATCCCAAAGATTTTTCATGGGGAGTTTTAAATGATGGTGTAACAACCTTCGGTCAAAAAATGGGACTCATTAGTCAAGATAGTGAGATGGAACAAATTTATTTTAGAGTGGACGCAAATAAAAAAATGAATTTAATTCCGTTGCTGCCGCAAGGTTTTGTCGAAGACATGTCGATTTATGCTTCTGTGACATATGATCAGGATCTTGGCTCCATTCTTTCGGAATATAAAGCATTGGATGATATAAAAGATAGAGCGGTGAATATGAAGTTAGTTTCAACTTCTGATCCAAATTTTGAACCGGAGGGGTTTTATTACTCAGCGGAACCAATCACGCGAGCCATGTTTTTCAATGTTCCGAGTGGAATATATTCTTTGATTATTGAAACAAAAGACGGGGAATGGGTGCAAGCGAAAACAGTTTTTGTTTATAATCAAACGATGTCTTATGTAGGGTTTGGGTCTGAAATTCAATATTAATCAAGTCCAAAGATGAAAAAAATTTCCCAAAAAAAAATTCAAGATACAGCAAAAAAGATTCAGGCGGATATTGTTGTCCTTTATGGTTCTTATGCGAGTGGGAAAATACACCGAGAAAGTGATCTGGATATTGCTGTGGCAAAAGAAGGAAGAATTGATTTAGAGGAAAGATTAGAAATTAGTCAGATATTTGAAGATGAGCTTGGGATTGATACAGATGTAATTGATTTGAATCAATTGCAGGGAACTATTTTAAGTGAGGTGATGACCAAAGGTAAGTTTCTTGTATGTAAAAACAGAAAACTCAAAGCTCATTTAATAAAAAAATTATGGATAGACCAAGAAGAGTTTATGCCCGTGGTTCGTTCGATGCTTAAAATAAGAAGGAATAAGTTTTTATATGGAACGTGAAGTCATAGATGAAAAATTTGAAACGATACGTAAATGTATTGAGCGTATAAAGGAAAAAACTCCTGAAAATTTAAAAGAATTTGATAAAAACATAGATGCACAAGATATTGTGATGCTTAACCTGAGTCGAGCTATTCAGGCAGCCATGGATATAGCAACACATTTATTATCTACTTTAGAAGTGCCTGTACCTCAAACATTTAAAGAATGTTTTGAAGTTTTAGCTAAAAAGAAGATAATTACAAGCGATTTAGCTGAGCAATTAAAAAAAGCTGTTGGTTTTAGAAATATTGCTACACATGAGTATAAAAAAATAGAATTACGTAAAATCTATACCATTGCCAAAAAAGATATTTTAGATCTTATCAAGTTTATGAAAGCAGTGGATAGATGGCTGATAAAAAAATCAGATAATTAAATTAATCAACTTCCCCGATACAAAAATAATTTTTTTAACAACACTTTTATCTTTCACATGGCTTTGAATTTTTTCATTACTTATCGCGATATTAAAAACAGCATCTTGATCCGCAGTCTTAGGAACTTTGATTTCCCCACGCCATTTACCATTTACCATCACCGCCATCGAAATTTCATCGAGTTCTAAAAACTCTTTTTTATATTCTGGCCATGACTGAAGAAATACAGATTTTTTTTCTCCAGCAAGAGACCACATTTCTTCAGCAAAGTGTGGGGCGAAAGGAGAAATTAAAACCATAAAAGTTTTTAAACTTTCTTGGATAAAAGAATAATTTATTTTTTCTTGGGAAACATTTTTAAAATAATCTTGAAAAGAATTTAATAGTTCCATTTGGCGTGCAATAGAAGTATTAAATTGAAATTTTTCTATGTCTTTGGTTATAGAAAAAATTGTATGGTGTAAAGAATAACGCAACGATTTTTCGTGAGAATCTAATTCTTGTGTGGGAAATTTTTTATCAAAAATTTCTTGGTTATCTTCAAATAGTTTTAATACACGTTCTTTAAATCGTGAAACAGCTTTAAAACCATCTTCGTTCCAAGGCCCCCCATCTTCATAAGCAAAACCAAACATGAGGTAAAGCCTGAGCGTGTCCGAACCAAATTCATCGACATAGATATCAGGAGAGATGGTATTCCCACGACTTTTAGACATCCGCTTTCCATCGGGGCCTAGAATAATTCCCTGATGCGTTAAATGGGGGAAAGGTTCTTCATGTTCTAGGTAACCTTCTTCATAAAAAAACATGTTGATAAATCTTGCATATAAAAGATGCATACATGCGTGCTCTGCTCCTCCAACATAGCGGTCTACAGGCATTAGTTTATTGGTCATATTTTTTTCAAAAGGTTCGTGAGAATTATTTGCCGAAGGATAACGTAAAAAATACCATGACGAACAAATAAAAGTATCAAGTGTGTCCACTTCTCTTTCGGCAGGAGAATTACATTTAAAACAAGTTGTGTGCAAAAATTCATTACAACGTTTAAGAGGAGATTCTCCTTGAGGTTTGAAATCAACATTATCTGGTAAAATTACAGGTAATTTGTCGATAGGAATAGGTAGTTCGCCACATTTTTTACAATAAATAATTGGAATAGGACATCCCCAATATCTTTGTCGAGAGACAAGCCAGTCTCGCAACCTATAGGTAATCGTCTCTTTACCGAGATTTTTTTCCTGAAGTTGGAGAGATATTTTTTTTCGAGCAATATCTGATTCGAGGTTGTTAAATTTTTGTGAATTAATAAGGAGACCCTCATTGGTAAATGCTTTTTGTCCATCACCGCCCTGAATAACTTCTTTAATAGGTAATTCATATTTTTTAGCGAACGCAAAATCGCGGTCATCATGGGCAGGAACCGCCATTACAGCACCCGTGCCATAAGAAGACAAAACATAGTCAGCGATCCAGATAGGGATTTTTTCTTGAGTTAAAGGATGAAGAGCAAAGCTCCCTGTAAATACGCCGGTCTTTTCTTTGATGGTAGAAAGTCGATCCATTTCAGAAGCCTTTTGCGTTGCATCACAATATTGATTAACCTCGGCAAGATATTTTTCTTGAGTAATTTTTTTTGTTAGAGGATGTTCAGGGGCGAGAACAATATAAGTTACACCGAACAGAGTATCCCCTCTTGTTGTAAAGACCGTAATTTTTTCATTTAATTCAGGCAGTAAAAAGTTGATTTCCATTCCATAACTTTTCCCAATCCAATTTTTTTGCATGGCCTTCGTTTTTTCAGGCCAATCAAGGGAATCAATATTGGAGAGAAGCTTATCAGCAAATTGAGTGATTTTAAAAAACCATTGATTTAAATGTTTTCTTAGAATCTCTGAATCACAACGTTCACAAAGCCCATCAACCACTTGTTCATTGGCTAAAACAGTTTGACAGCTTGGGCAGTAATTAACAGGAGCCTCTTTCTTATAGGCTAAACCCTTTTCATAAAGTTTCAAAAACACCCACTGAGTCCATTTATAGTAATCGGGTTGCGAGGTATTAACGGTATAGTTCCAATCATAGATGGAACCCATTTTTTTAAATTGCTCTCGCATGATCGCGACATTTTTTTTGGTTGAAATATTGGGATGAATTCCTTTTTTAATAGCAAAATTTTCCGCAGGTAAACCGAAGGCATCAAATCCCATCGGATTAAAAACAGAAAACCCCCGCATTCTTTTATATCGTGCCCAACCATCCATTAAGCCGTACTGATACCAATGACCTATATGGAGGCGATCACCTGAAGGATAGGGAAACATATTTAATAAATAGAATTTTTTATCAGAAGAAATTTTTTCTGGATTGGTGTGAAAAATTTTTTCCCGATCCCAAAAATCCTGCCATTTTTTTTCAACAGTTTTAAAATCGTAGGCCATATAAATTTTTTATGCCTTATTTCCCGGTGCTTGATTTCCTTGAGGAGGTTTCGTCAAACTGCTGATCGCTGATTTTAAAATTTTAATATTAGAGTTTTGTCCAATTTCCAAAACAATAAAACCTTCGGAAATAGATTTTATTTTTCCGATAATCCCTCCAAGAGCGATAACTTCATCCCCAGCCTTTAAATTTGTGATCAGATTTTGATGATCTTTGGCTCTTTTTGTTTGAGGGCGAAGAATAAAAAAATACATAATCGTAATTAGACCAAGAGGCATGACGAGAATTTCCCAAAGACTAGGGCTTTTAGGGGTTGCATTTTCCATAGACTGTGCGAAGAGTGTTTGAAAGAGTTCAAATGACATGGGGTGTAGTTTCCTTATACTAAAAATTAAAACACAGTAGCTCTTTGTCATCCCCAATGAGCACCGAAGGTGCGAATGCCTGGGCATCTTAAAAAAAAAATTATAAAAAATAATTTAGCACCGAAATTTAAATCTTTCTATACTTG
>CAZFSQ010000038.1:0-10625 GCA_964521975.1 uncultured Oligoflexales bacterium
ACAATCTTTGCTGCCATATTCCAATCAACATAATCATCTAAATTTTTACCACTTGCTACTAAATCGTCAAATGCATCACCGGAAATTTTTTTTTGTTTTTTCTTTTTACTTTGATTGTTCATCAATTATCTTCTCCTCTTCTCTTGCCTTTCGACAAGTAATAATTCTGATGTTATTTCCTCGATAAGTGAAAACTACCAGCCAATATTTACTGAGTATTTTTCCAACAGCAACCCATCTTTCTTCAGTTGTTGAGCTCGCTGGACCAATGATCATGTTCTGATCTAACCATAGTTTTGTAGCTTCCTCTAGGCTTATACCATGCTTAAGAAAATTAAGTTCCGACTTTAGTTTATCAAATTCAAACATATTAATAAAATATTATTAACATACTCTTAAGATATTTTAAATATATTTAAAGCATATTTTTGGAATTTATTCGTAAAACCTGCCCAATCCGAATTTGATCGCCTTTAAGTTTATTAAACTTTTTTAGCCATCGAATATCCGCATTAAATTGTTTTGCAATTTGAATCAGTGTATCCCCTTTTTTAACTTGATAGGTTTTTGATTTTTGTTTTTTTAAGTTTTTAGCAACTTTGATTTGCAACTCTTTCGTCAATTTATTTTTATATGATAATAAATTTTGATTTGCTGTTTCATTTTCAAAGTTACGCACCATTTTTTCAGGAACATAGATGTATGCCTCCTTCCAATAGGGTGGTGTGTAGTCATCAATATAATGCGGATTCAACTCTTTCATCTCTTCTACAGACATTTTTCCAGAACGAGCAATATCAGCTAACCGAATCGGAGAAGGAACTTTGACTAATTTCATTTCAGGAAATGCTCCCTCGTGTTCAACACGAATGCCAAATTTTTCTGGATTTTTTCCGATGATCGCTGCTGCAATAAATTTCGGAACATAGTTCATCGTCTCTTTCGGTAAAGCTTTTTGGCGAGCCAGTTGCCAAAAATCGCGAGTACCTGCTCCCATAATAGATTGCATCACGCGAAATTCTCCTGCGTTATATGCCGCCATCGCTAAAAACCACGAATGAAAAACGTTGTAGAGATCACGCAAGTATCGAGCAGCCGCCCGCGTGGATTTAATCGGATCACGTCGTTCATCAACATAGCTATCAACACCTAATTGATATCTCTTTCCTGTTGCTGCTATAAACTGCCAAATTCCCAAGGCTCTTGCTCGTGACAAGGCAGCATTAGAAAACCCGCTCTCAATCAAGGCTAAGAAATATAAATCTTCAGGGACGCCTTCCTCTTTTAAAATTTTTAAAATCGTTTCGCGATAATATTCGCCGCGTGACAGATAACGACCAAATCGTTCTTTATCTTCCTCAGTAAAATACTTGATCCATTTTTCAACATGTTGATTAATCTCCTCTGGAATTTGCGATGGATCATGTCCAGCCCCCATCAAAGAACTTTTTCCAAGAGATTTATGCTCTACAATCTGATCAATCTCGTGAACCCACAATTTAATTTCATCACCATTGGCTTTATCGACCCACCCTTCAGAAGAATTAAATAAATAAGGTGTTGAGTTGTGCCGACAACTTAGAAAAAAAATAGAGGTGAAAATTAAAAACAACATATGCAATTTTTTGTATGCCACTATTTTAAAATTGAAAGTATTTGTCATGCCCAACGACGAACAAAGTGAGGAGTGCCTGAGCATATTACCATGAAGACAAAGATCCCCAGCCACTCGCTTCGCTCGTTGGGGATGACAGGTTTCTATTATTTCAAATGATGCCAAACACTATTTTAGCAATGTCGGCCTTCATATCGCAATTTTGAGATATAAAAATTAATTAGATAGAATGATAAAATCAGGGGTTTTATTGAATGATTTTCGTGTGTATAAATTCTGCAATTTTTTTTCGACTATCCGTTCCTAAAAATTTTTCCATTTGCAAAATCATTTCATTTTGATGTGAATAAAGTTCATTAATTTTTGCTAAAAGTTTTTCATCCGTCAAAGTTAATTCATCTTGGATTAAAGCCCAGCCATTTTTTAAAAACTCTTCCGCATTTTTAACTTGATCGCCACGCGACGATAATTGCAGCGGGATAAGTAACATCGGTTTTTTTAATTCCAATAATTCAAAAATTGAATTGGCTCCCGCTCGACTCACAACAATATCCGTTGCGGCAAAAATATCCGGTAATTCACGACTCACAAACTCAAATCCGCGATAATCAGGATGTTTAAAATGGAGCTGTTTTCCTTTACCCGTTAAATGGATTACATAAAACTTTTCGACTAAGTTCGGTAAAATTTTTTCGAGAGCTTGATTAATTCGCAACGCACCTTGACTTCCACCCATCACTAATAAAACAGGTTTTGATTTCTCATCTGAAAAACCACAAAATGCCAACCCTCGTTTTTTATCACCATGCAATAATTCTTCTCGAATGGGTGAACCCATTTCAAATGCTTTTCCCTCCGGTAGATATTTTTTTGTCGAAGGAAATGTATAAAAAATATAACGGCTCATTGGAAATAAAATACGATTTGCCAAACCTGGTGTAATATCCGATTCATGGGTGATCACAGGAATTTTCAAAAGCCATGCAGCAGTTGCAACAGGAACGCTGACAAATCCTCCCTTGGAAAAAACAAGATTGGGTTTTAATTTTTTAAGAATAAAAAAAGATTGCATCATCCCCCAAAAAATAAAGAGCACATCAAAAATATTTTTAATGACATCTTTGATGTGGGGTGAGCGACGCAATTTTCCAGAAAAAATTTCATGAAACGGTAATCCAAAATCTGTCACCAATTTTTTTTCGATACCTCTTGTTCCAATATATTCAATTTGCCATTTCTTATTTTTTAATTCACCTACTAGAGCTAAATTGGGCATAACATGTCCAGCGGTTCCTCCTCCAGTGAGTACAATTTTTTTATCATGTGAATTCATTATTGCGGATCTTTCGTAAATGCAGAATCAGCGAATCGCTCAGTAAATCTTGTTACACGTTTAATATCCGGGAATGCCATTGTGTAATTGAAAAAATAGAATATTTTCTGCTCTTCAAATTCTTTTTGTAGCTCATTATTATTTTGTATAAAAACGGTTTGAAAGGAAAGTCGATGTTGTGAGGAGATTTCCCAATTCAGTGATCCTTGAACCAAATACCCACTATCATCGCGAGGACATTCTTGGGGTTGACCGCTATTCGTTTTGGGTGCGGAATCAGAATCGCCTGCTGAGACAGTAGTACAACCTTTATTTTTAAACCGACTTAAAATGTATTTGTCGTTATAGTACCCAACATCGAATTTGGCAAATAATGTTGGGATAAATTCCTGCTCAAATCCAATAATTGCCCCAGTTCTTTTATAATCTAAAAAAGGATCGTTATAGACAAACTCGTATAAAAACGCATCCAGATTGATGGATAAATCCAAATCAGGAAAATCGAGTCCTTGATTTAATCCATAACTAATCGACGGTAATCCTTCGGAGGTATTAAATAAAAATGATTTGCTTGAATGTTCGGGTGCTTCTGCGTTGACTGATTTTCTAAAGTATAAATAAATGAGAGAACGAAAATTTTCATAATAGGTCACGCCGAGCCAAGGGATTAAAAGTGAAAGATCTTCTATCTTTAATGTTTTTCTAATATCTGTGGCTTCAGGACCAGGAATGTAACTTGCTCCAATCCGTCGGAATTCAATTTTGCCATATAATCCACCATACAATTTATCAAAAATGTTGCGACGAAAATCTCCATAAAAAATGTGTCGTCTTTCTAAAAGATCCGCTCGAAAAGGTTGATAGGATAAATCCGTCGCATCTTCAAAATAAGTCGAAAAACGATCACCATCCGTATACCAAAACTGTTTATAAGTATATCCACCCCAAATGGTCGATGCTTCCGCTCGCACAGGGCCGATACCAATACCCGTCGATGTTGTTACCGCCTCTTTTTCATCAAACGCTTCTTTCAATGTTGCTCCACCCGGTCCAGGTTCCAATCCGCGTTTATCGCCATAAAATCCCCCAATTTGCCAATGCCAGAAATGCGGATAAGGAAATAACGAATAGGGATGAAATTTATAAAATGCTTTTTCACTATCGGGTTTTTCCACACCATTGATCTTATCCACGGGTTTGTTTGTGGTCATAGACTGTAAAACTCGTTCGGCTTCTTTGCGATACGGACTGCTAGGAAATCGAGCAATATGTTGCTGAAACCAATATCCACTCTCTTGAAAATTTTTATTTTCATATTCTAAAACAGCTAACTCAAACGAAGCAAAAGAACCATATTCATCTAAAACGGAAGCCGCTTTTTGAAAAGCTTCACGTGCCTTGATATCATCGGCTAAGGCTCGCAAACATAAACCTTGATAAAAAAAATTGAACGACACCATTTGTGATTTACCTTCGACAGATTTTAATTTTTTGAGACCCGAAGCAGGTAAACCTGTTTGGTAAAACGATGCTCCTAAAAAATTCTTTGCGTTCACATCGCGTGGATTTCTTCTGAGATATTTTTTCAAAAATTTAACGGCTTGAGCATATTTTTTATTTTTGAATGCGTTTTCTGCTTGAGCATAATAATTTTCTCCACGTCCTCTAGGAGAAAAATTGTTTGCTGCGATTGCAATTTGTATTTTAAGACCAATCAGTAGTAGTATGAAAATTATAACGCGATTCCATTTTGTCATAACATCAATTTGTCAAAAAAGTATGCGAGAAGCAAAGACTGATTTTAGCGAAGAAAATTTTATAGGGTTGCACTTAGCGGGAGCAAACACAAAAAAAACAGTGCTTGTGATCCTCGCAAGAAAGTCTTCCCTTGATCCTATTTATGTTAAAGCTCTCTATGATGGAATTGGCTCTGTACGCGGTCATTTTTCGGATGAACGCTTGATTGATATTCTTAAAAAAGAAACTCGTTCAAAAAATATTGTGGTTGATTGTCCCATCTCTTCTCCCCCTTGCGTGCGTTGTGTAAGACACAGTTGCCCAGGGGTTATGCGATGTGAGGATATTGATGTTGCTTATATGCTTTCTGTATTAAATTCTCAACAAGAACAGAATCGCACACGAAGGCTACGCCCTCTGAATCCCCAGAACCAAAGACTGTGGGATATTCTTTTTCCTAGCGATGATTTGCTTGGCAAGATGGAACCCTCTTACAGTGCGAATCTAGCTCCTCTTCTGGTCCGAGCACAAACATTACAAAGACGTTTCAATGAAGGTGAAAATCCTCTGCGACTTATCGAAACACATATTTTGCGAACACTTTCTAAACTTAGTCAAATTTATGATTGGCCTCTTGAATGGGTTAAAAATTATCGTAACTTTGAAAAAGGAAAATCCGTTCGCGAAAAAATTTTGGATTCCATTATTTTGAAAAATAAATTGAAAATTTCTCCTCTGGAAATTAAAAACAAAAAAATAGCTAGTTCCGTCGAAATTTTTCATGCGTTTATATGTGCGTGGGTTGGTTATTTAATGGCTGAAGAAAAAACTGAGAAAGTACCAAAAAAAATACCCATTGAAGATCAATGGGTATTTTTGCCTAAAACTTAAAAAGAAATTTTTTAGAAAAGTGTGTAACTAAATTTAGCAACACTTGTATACCGAGAAACCGGAGTAATAACTTTATCTCCTTCGCTCCTGCGAGAACCGTAAACACCACCCATCGCTTGAACAAAATCATTGGCAATCGTTAATTTGTCTGTAACTTTATACGAAACGTTAATTTTGTTTAAAGTCTCAGTTGTGGCTTTGTATGTCGTATCAATCGTGTCATCTTGTGACAATGTATAAGTTGGATCGTAGGATTGATTAACAAAGACTCTTGCTTCTGTTGTTAACCCTGATAATGGAGTGGCCCAACCTAAAGCAGCTTGATAAGAAGTGCCAACACTGTGATCTTTTTTTCCATTAGCAATAGCTAAATTTCCATCTTTATCTTTTCCGGCTGGTGCTTTATTCGCTAATAAAAGAGTCAATGCTTCATCTTTGGATCGTGAAGACTCATTATTGACAACAGCATCTTCTTGGCGGCTTGTTAAATTTGCACCGCCCTCAACATATAGAATAGGTGTTACTGTGCCTAAGTTTGTTTCAATGGGTGCTTGTAATGTTGCATTAGCTCCTAAGTTACCACTTGTTCCTGCACTTTTTCCTTTGGCTGGAAAATCTAAATCAAGTGCTGGTGAAATGCTTAAATAAGTTCCAGAATAAAGAGCATATCCAATATCCGCGTGGGGTTGTCCTTGAATGACATTTGTCGAGCCATTTTCTTTACTGAATTTTCCATAAACACTAGCATCCAATTTTTCATCTAAAAGTTTCATTCCTAATTTAGGACGTAGCTGAGCCATCGGTGAATAAGTGATATAGTTATCACCTTTCATTTTAATGTTTCCGTAATGTCGCAATTCCGCTGAGCCATAAAATTTTTGTAAAACTCCATCTGCCGTAATCTTGGTGCTTTGTACTTCTTCGGCTGTTGAGAAGTGCGTTCCGCTCGCTATCACTAAAGCTAGAACTGTTTTTGAAATTCTTTTCATTGTCTGTTCTCCTTCTAAAAAAAGTTATAAAAACTAAAAAAACTATTTAGAGCCTAAAAAAGAATAGCTTTCAATATCACATTCTCCATCGTGTAAAAAAAGTTTAACACGATAATTATTTCGCCAAGTTTCATTATCTTCATTGATATGACCGACAATGGCATCGACTGTGATATCTGTAACAGGATTTTTTTTGCGTTTAGGATTTTTAATGACTCGCTCAATGTTTTTAATATCTATTTCTAGTTTGGGATAGTCGCCTTGAACTGCACCGTCAATATCAACAAGAACATTTTCTAATCCAATAATCAGGGAATTTAATTTTTCCTGACATGAAGCTGCAAGTTTCACATTTGCGGCAGAAAGTTGAGAAGATGTTAATAAAACAGTGATCCATAATATTAATTTCATAAAATTTCCTTTTCCTTAGTGTTCGGGGAGTAATTATATGAATTTTTAATAAAATAGCAATGAAATTGTTTCTATCCGCCCTTGATTTCAGAGCGAATTTTTTTAGCAACAAACGACCCATCAGATGTTTGTTGATAAAAGCCAGGGGTATGGATGGGATAAGAAATGGTTTTAATAATTCCTGGTAGAATTCGTTGCCAATAAAGTTCAACTTTTTTAGCATCGGTGGTCTCTAATTCCAGAGTGACAGTTGGGATATTTCTCTCAAATCCTGCGAAGTTACCCACGGAACCAGGATAAAATGCATAATCGACAATGCGATAATTAGCTGTGCTTTTAGAAATCACTTGTACAATTTTTTTGGTGTCTTCAAAAGAACTATTCAATGGTTTACTCTGAACATGTAACGCACTTTTTTGATCCCCTGGGCCATCATAATCCAAAAAACCCAGCGGGGCATGAAGGGAAATAATCTTTCTAGGGCGAAACCGATCAATCATATCAATTTGAAAAATGGTTTCTATTTCTGAATTGGGTAAATACCCCGGAAACTTTTTGGGATTTCTTTTGGCCATGGTTTGCCACCATGTTTTCGCTGATGCGTACCAATCCTCGGTTAAAAAATTGCGATTAAGGTCGATGCCATTACTATTGGTTCGTGTGGGAATAGATCGCATAAACCCATCGGGATTAATGAGGGGCATAATAACAATGCGATATTTTTGGTGATCAAATGCATCGGGATTTTGTGTCAAGTAATCCACTAATTTAAATCCCATAGGAATAGGGGTAATTTCATCCGGGTGAACGCCACTCATCAATAAAGTAACCTCCTCACCGGAGCCAAATTCAGCGTAGAGCAATGGATGACCTGCCGAAGATTTATATTCTGCGTGCCAGAGGGAGTTACTATTTTTACCACATGGGTTATTACCCAAATTATTTCTTTGATAATGAAAAATTAAATTCACACAAAAATCAGCAATCAGTTTTTGCTCATCACTTTTATGAACGAGATATCTTTCAGGGTTTTGTGATTGATAGAGAGGGATTTTGGCAAAACCCTTCGACAAAATTTGGGAATAAGGTATCCAACCTTGGGCCAATAAAAACGAATTGGCAAAATAAAAAAAGGATAAAAATAAACAACGCATTACTTCAACCTACCATAAATAGTTTTTGATCCCAATTGTTTATGAGACACAATATAAATGGGTAAATAAAAAGAACGCTGAGAAAATAAATTCATACTTAGTCTCATTTTTTGTGCATTTAAGACGGATATAAGAGGAAACGAATGTGAAAACTCTATTTTATCTCCGAATAGATATTTCATGCGAATCTTTTCATCATAGGTAGCAAGAGGCTCTAAGTAATTTTTATTAAAGGTTAAAGTAGGAAAATAGGAAACTATTTTTTTCAGATCTAATTTCAACGGTTTTTCACTCTCAATGATCAATGCTCGTAAGTTCAAACAACCTTTTTGGGATAAAGAAAAAGCATCCCAAAAAATTTTTCGCCAAGTTTTTGGATGGTCAATTTCGTGGCTATTTATTTTGCTCATCATGATGATTTCGCCATGACCGACAACAGGAATTTTACAAATTTTTTTAATTCGTGCAATCGTTGCGTCACTGCCATAAACCAAAATTCCATCATAAGAATTAAGTTTTAATTGGGGTTGAATGCGAAAAGTTGCGTCATAGATTTTTGCCTGTGGAAAAAAATGATCTAAAAAACTTCGGATCAAACTTCTTTCGTAAAATTTCTGGGGTAAGCGAACCGTAATTTTCAATTGATGTAAAAGTGCGATAACGAGAGGCTGAATTCCGACAAGAGAATGATTGTTCGGTAGAATAATTAGCCAGCGTTTTAGTTGGGGAGGTTTAGATGATAGAACACTTTTTAAAGATTTTAAGATTATATTTAACGATTCTTTCGCAATTTGTTTTGAACCACATTCTTCGCTAAGAAGCTTTAATGCTTTTTGGCTTTTTAAAAATTTTTCTACTTTAGATATCAACATGGGTAGAACAGCCTTTGAGAGGTGAATTAGGAATACGGCCCATGAGATTTAATTTGTGATTTTTTAACTCACCCACATCTTGCAAACGTATGGATACATTTTTTAAATCAATACGTGCATTGTCTCGAATGGTTATCGCTCCAACCCCATTTGAATTTATTTGTTCATAGGCGTTCATTACTTTCACATCGCACCAAAAAGGAAACCGAAAAAATCTCTGTTTAGATTTGTTTTTTGAAGTAATAAAATCATATCCCTGCGATGCAAGCTCACTCATTCCGTACTCACTAATTATTTGATGTTCTTGGATTCTGAAGGCACGAGATAAATTTTGGTAAAATTCTTTTTTTGATATTTCAATTTTTGCGTTTTTCATTCCACCCGTCTCAAAAATGAAAACATTTTTTGCCTTGCGTGGGAGACAAAAATTACTTTCTAATAATTTGTGAAAATGTAAAGCTGTTCCCCATATCAAATTGGTTTTTTCTTTATTGATTTTCCCCTTTAACTTTTTTTCATTCACATATTCCCCAGACCATAACTCTAAAAACCATTGAATCATCTGGGCTAAGGAGGAGTGGGGCCATTTTTTTGTTGAAGGTACGAAACTTAGAATATGGATATCTTTTTCTGAAATTTTTAATTGTTTTAATACCTCGGCAAAAGTTTTAATCGCACTTGCTTTGTATAAGAGTAAACCTTCCTCAGAAAATCTTGATATTGATTGTTCTCCCATTGTTCCTGACGAAGAAAAAAAATATTTTAGAGATTTTTTATTTTTATAAATTGTAAGATCGTCATATTTGAAACTTTGAATCGGGATCACGGAAGAATTTGAGTTGATATTCCCACCCCAAAATTGATTTTTTTTGGGTTTAAATTTTATTTTTTCTAAAAATTTTTCGCTCGGCAACATACATAATTAACTTGATGGATTTTCATAGTACAGGTAACTTAATACAAGATATATTAAAAGCATGTTTCGCTAAAGAGTTTCATAGGATTTTATTTACATGGCATCTGGTTATTTCGTCAAACTAGAGCATTTTGAGGGGCCGCTTGACCTATTGCTCTATCTTATTCGTGTTCATGAGATAGACATTTTTGATATTGATGTTCTTTTGCTTGCTACACAATATTTAGAATACCTTCGACAGATTGAGTTTAATGACTTGAATCAAGCGGGTGAATTTATTGAAATGGCAGCATCTCTTATTGAAATTAAATCACGGATGTTGCTACCTCATAAGTCCCACTCACTTGATGGTAATCTTGATGACGATGATCCTAAAAAGTCATTAGAACAGCGTTTGATCGCTTATGAACTTTTCAAGCGGGCAGGTGAGTTTCTAGCTGTGAAAGGGAACTTTCAAACACTCACCATTCCAAGTTATGAGAGCGAGCGACTGGCTCCTTTATATGCAATTGAAGAAGCACCTGTAGAGGGCGACACTGCAACGCTTTGCATTTTGTATGAAAGTTTATTGCGTACTCTTGCGGAGAGAAAAGCTGATAAGATTACCGCCAAAACGCATCTGATGAGCGTAGAAGAAGTGATGGAAGATTTAACACATACGATGCAATCCATTCGATTTTTTCTTTTTCAAAGTGTGTATCAAAAAA
>CAZFSQ010000039.1:0-10572 GCA_964521975.1 uncultured Oligoflexales bacterium
TTTGCGACACGAAGCATATTTCTCAAGTCCGTGACTCTCATGACGACAATCATTATAACGTTCCACCCCAAAGGATTCTTTGCGGCATGATTTTAATTGGGCGGGAATTTCACACACTAAAATTTTTTCATATACCGTAATACTCTCTCTGTTTTTTCCACCCGTTCTCGATTTTATATTTTTCTCTCTGCTAATTTCATGATCCCCGTGATTACAATTGATAACAAAATCAGGATTGTCAGATTCCGATCCTGACTTAGTGTATCTTTTGGCATGAACCGATCCCTCACAGGACAAGTCAGCTTTTTCATTATAAAGTTCTACGCCACATTTTTCCGTGCGATCTGCTTTATAAATTGTGCCGCAAGACACGTGTTCTAATTCTTTATAATCTTGCACACCACAAAAACTTTTTCTTTCAGAATGAATTTTCATCTCGGAAGCTTTACCTAAAAGTTCAGATGAATTTTTTTGGTTTTGATGAGGACCACAAGATAATGCCAAAAGAAAAAGGATAAAAACTTTTTTCATCGAATACTCCTAAAAGTAAAAAATATTTTTAAATGTTTAAAATATTGTGCTTATTTTATATAATTATATTAATAAGTCAAATTATTATAATAAAATGTTTTACATTTTAATATTATTAATGGTTTTGTCGATTTGAAGGATTTCTAATATTTAGGTGGCAAAAAATGATTGTTTAATTAACGGCAAAATAACGGCAAAATAAAGGCAATAGATGTTTAAGCCTAATTGTTAAATTAACTCTGATTTTTATTTATGAAAATTTTATTTCTTTGTGTCGCTAATAGTGCCAGATCACAGATGGCTGAGGGAATTGCTAGAGCAGTCCTCGGTTCTGATTTTGATATTTACAGTGCAGGTTCTAAACCAACGAAGGTTCATCCATTGGCAAGTGAAGCTCTTCATGAAATAGGAATTGATATTTCGCAGCAATATTCAAAATCGGTGAATGATTTAACGATAACGGATTTTGATCTTGTGATTACTTTATGTGCTGAGGAAGTTTGCCCGCTTTTTCTTGGAGCAGGAAAAAAACTACATTGGGGGTTTCCTGATCCTGCGATACCACAGAATGATGATGCAGCAACAAGAGTTAAATTTCGTGAAGTTCGCGACGGGTTAATTGCAAAAATCGGAGAGTTCAAAAAATCTTTAAACTTCTCTTAATAAAATCCTGGTCCACTTTGAGTTTGGGAGTGTAAAAGGTTAATTAGGATTTAACGAGAGTGTTATCCATCACGGATCAAAAAATTTAAAAAATTGGAAAGTGCTTGTTTCTGATACTCGAAAACAAATCGTATGGTGTTTCTTCAATTAGATAATCTTCCGATGTAATAATAGTGATATAAGAATAGCCATGTTGAAATAACTTTTCAGCAAAAGAGCTTCCTTCTTCTCCTAGCTTTTTATCTAAATAAATTTGAATATTCTTATTTAGTTTTTGATCTAAAAATTCATCAATAGAAGAAAAAACATGAATTTCTTTTCCATTTTCACTTGCTTTTTTTTGCCAGTCTCTTTGGATAGATTCTTGAGAATCAATTAAAGCAATTTGCGGTTGTTTCATATTTTGATTAACAACATCCATGACTGTTTTGTAAGTTCTTTGGACGTAATCAATGGCCTGATCAAAACTTGATTCATAAACTTTTTCTTCATGAGTAACTGATTTTTTTTTCAAATTTTGCTTCAGCATGTTTAACTTTCTGTTCCTTCTTTAACACTCTAGTTAATATCAGCAAAAACCATGCTCATATTATAATATTTTAATATAAATGTAAATATTTTATTATAATTTTAATATTATAATATTTTTATAATATTGCCTTGAAAGTGTCGCAGAAACTGTTGCAGAAACTATCGCATTACTATGCTGATTTTAGATTTGATAACTCATTCATATAAAATAAAGCATTATCCAATAAAAAATTAAGTTTAAAATTTTAGCATGTTAAAGAAAAATAGTTTTCTTTTCCTAAGGAAAATTATATATCGCACAAGAATCTCAATTTCAGTTTAAATATTGGCCCTTAAATTGCTCAAAGATGTTTTTACTATGAGGAAAATAAATTTGAGAATGTTTTTAAAAAAACGGATCTTTGAAATTTTGTTTTTGATCATGGGATTATTCCTTTGGAAGAATTTAAGCTCTAAAAATAATTTTAAATCTCACGACATGGAAGTAGAAAAACCTTATGTTAAAGCTCTCTATTCCATGCCTATTACTTATGATCCAATTAAGTTAAATGATACGGCGTCAATTGCTGTGACAGAATTAATTTATGAGGGATTATTGCGATTTGATAATAATTATGGTTTTCAGCCTGCAATTGCTATCTCATGGTCAACATCACAAGATGGTAGATTAATCAAATTTATTTTACGTCCTAATGCCAAGTTTCATAATGGCACTGAGGTGACAGCTCAAGATGTAGTTTATTCATTGACAAGAAATTTAAGTAAAAAAAGTTTAGTACATAAACACTATGAAAATATTCTTGGTGGGAAAAAATATTATTTTGGCAAAGAAAAATTTGTACAGGGTTTAAGGGCTGTTTCAGATAAGGAAGTTCATATCGAGTTAGAATCTCCAGACCCATCATTTCTATACATTTTAGCAGGAGCAAGTTCTAAAATTTTACCTCATAAACTTCTATCAGAAAGTGGAAATTTCTTTGAAAAACCCATCGGAAGTGGACCCTTTATCTTGGATCAATTTTCTAAAGATGAAATTAGATTTAAAAGGTTTGAGAATTATTATGACGAAAAAGCACTTCTCAAAGAAATTATTTTCAAAATTTCTGATCAAAATATAGCCATTGAACTCGCAAAGAAAAATGAGGTTCATGATCTTAGTTGCTGGCCGTTTGATGGAGAAGAACCTATTTTTAATTATGGACAAAAATATAGTTCACCCACATCCGAAACTTGGATCATAGGACTTAATACAAAAATAAAACCCTTTGATAATTTAGAAATCAGAAAACTTTTTAAAATCCACATTGATTCTGAAAAGTTCAGAAAAACTTTTTACCCCAATGCAATTCCTGCTCTTGGTTATATGCCCCCAATTTACACATCTATCCAGTACGAGAGTGCTAAAAATTACACTAAATCAATTACACCTCCGAAAGAACAAATTATTTTATTCATACCAGAAGGGCTTACCTATAGTCAGGAGATTAAAAGTTATTTTGAAAATGAGTTGAAGGAAAAAGGCTGGAATATAAATGGAATTATTATCCCTTGGAATAAAATGATTGAAAAATATAATCATAAATCAATGGCAAGTTTTTTAATGTCGATGAACATGGATTTTCCTGACCCTCTTTTTTTATTCAACAATTTTGCTTCAGATAATCCTGATAATTTCAGTGGAATTAGAAACTCTCAAATTGATCAACTTATTAAATCTATAGTTCAAGAAAGTGATCAAAGTATCAGAAATAAAACAATTTCAAAATTAGCTAATTTAGTTGAAGAACAAGCTCTAACAGTTAATTTGTTTCATCCTAGAGGAAATTATTGGGTTCATTCTTGCATTCGAGGTTTTTTGCCAAATCAGTTGGAATTTTATTATCTGGATTACAGAAAAGTGTATTGGGATAAAGAATGTTTAAATAAGCTACAAAGTAATAAATCATAGCGAGGGGAAAATATCAAAAATGGATTTAGAAAATTACATCAGAAAAAAAGTTAATGGATATCAAATTGCTTTTCCATTACTTGTGGCATTTGTATTGTCAATTTCAGCGGCTTATATCATCGTTTTGCAAAATTCAAATTTTCATAAAAATTTGATGCGATCTATCATGCCGCATATTGCTTTGCTTATTGAGACACACGATATTGTGGAGTTGCAACGTTTTATCAAGATGGTTGGCGAGGGTGAAAACTCCACATACGTGCTTACAGAAAACAATAGAATTATTTCTTCTACTCGATATGCCTTGCAAGATACATTTGATTTCAGTGCGATAAAAAAAATAAAAATTCCATTTACCGAAACATATATTGATTCGGATCTCCAGTTCATCAATAACATTTCAATTAAAAGAGAAAATGGTTCCAGTAATTTAAATGCTAGCGTCGTTCTTTTTCGTAATGCAAAAGAAACTTTAGTCATAGCTTTTATTATTTCAATTATTATCTTCTATGTAGCGAAATTAAGCTTCGCATTTTTAATCCAAAAAATAATTTATATTTTGTCACAAAGTCTAGAGCCCATTAAAGAATTGGATAATGCTCTTAAAAACATCACAAATGATAAAACATTAAATATTTCGCCCTTCCCTTTTCAAGAGCTAGATAATATTCGGAATACTTTTACTGAAACACAGATGCAATTAAAGAATGCCAATGAAAAGTTGGCTAATGAAAAAGCAAAAGAAATGACAAATACTGCGTATAAGAATTTGATTCATGATATTCATATACCTATTACAGCAATTGTTAATTACATTAAAATTTTGGAAAATTTACATCTCACCGTTGATGAAAAAGATGGAATTAATAAAAAGTTAGTTGAACTTTCTATTCAAATTTTAAATCAAATAAAAAAAGCTAGATCCTATTTAGCATATGACATCAGTCTAAAAAATGATGACTTACGCAACTGCGTCAAAAAATCAATTGCCTTGTTAGAAGTTGCTGTATCTGAAAAAAAACCAAATATTTTAATAGAAAAAGAAATTGAAGAAAAAAATATGATTTTACCTCATGACCCCATCCTGCTAGGACGAGCTATTTCTAATTTGCTTATGAATGCTATTGAGGCCGCAGAAAACAAAGTCGCCGTGGAGTTAAATAAGTTGGAAGATAATCGTATTGTTATCGCCGTGAATGATGATGGCCCAGGTATGTCATTAG
Organism: uncultured Oligoflexales bacterium; assembly: GCA_964521975.1. Taxonomy (GTDB): domain Bacteria; phylum Bdellovibrionota_B; class Oligoflexia; order Oligoflexales; family CAZFSQ01; genus CAZFSQ01. The sequence continues at coordinate 4,897 of CAZFSQ010000039.1, forward strand.
AACAAGTATCCCTACACTTACAAGGCAGAGGTAAATCATCAAAATCAGAAGGACCTGGGATTGGTCTGTCATCTGCTAATCACATTGTAAAATCTCATGGTGGAAAAATTATTTATAAACCATCCCTTCTAGGTGGATCTCGCTTTGAAATAATAATTTAGGAGAATTATTTTATGACAAAACCAAGTATTTTGATTTCAGATGATGATTTAGAGATTTTACATACCTACCAATTACTTTTGCGAGATCATTATGAAGTTCACACAGCATCCAGAATTGATGAAACGATTCAAAAAATTAAATGCATAGAAAATTTAAAAGTTGCAATTGTTGATTTAAACTTTGAGGGTCAAGAAGATGACGGATTGAGGATTATTGATTTTATTCATAATTACTATCCACATATTGCCACCATTGTGCTCAGCAGTGACCACGATACTAAAAGAGTGGTCCACGCTATGAAACGTCCAGTTATTGATTTTATTATTAAAGATGAAAATTCTGAATTTCATCTAAAAAGTGCTCTTAAACTGGCTTTAGCAAAGAATCAAAATGAATCTTGTGGAATTAATTTTTTGACCCATTCTCCTCTAATGAATAAATTATTGAGCCATGTTGATTTAATTCTTAATTCAAATAGTCAATCACCCATCATGATCCTAGGAGAGTCAGGAACAGGTAAAGAGCATCTCGCAAGATATGTGGCAAACAAAGTAAGGAAAAAAATGCTGACGATTAACATGGCCACTATTTCTAAAGACACAGCGGAATCAGAATTATTTGGTCATATGAAAGGTTCATTTACTGGTGCAGTAAGTAATAAAATTGGACTTATAGAACAAGCCAACCAGGGGATTCTTTTTCTGGATGAAATTGGCGACGCCTCACTAAGTATTCAAGCGAAAATATTAAGAGCAATTCAAGAAAAAGAGATATTGCCACTAGGTGCAACTCAGCCTCGAAAGGTCAATGTACGCTTTATAACAGCCACACATCATAATCTTGATGAAATGATTGACAGAGGAAATTTTCGATTGGATTTATTTCAGCGTCTCAATACCTTTCCTATCTGTATTCCTCCATTGCGGGAGCGTCCAGAAGACATAGATTTTTATACTCATACTTTTGTTCAAGAATTTTCTGATAATAAAAAATTTCAAATCGAAAAAGAAGCATTAGATATTTTAAAAAAGTATCGCTGGCCAGGAAACGTGCGTGAATTAAAAAATGTTATTGAAAGAAGTATGATTTACGCAAGTAAAAATATTTTGGATGTGAGTTGTCTTAAAATGGCATTGCCAAAGTTTAATGAAATAGTTCGAGATTATACCCCAGAAAAACAAACCGATGATTTAACTTTGGAAAAAGTTATCAACACTCTTAAACAGACCAAGGGCAATAGAACTCATGCTGCTGAAATTTTAAATGTTCATGTCTCGACAATTCATCGTTGGATGCAAAGATTTGAGCTGGGAAGTATTATTACATCGAATTTTGGTAGACCAAGAATAGACTCATTAGTGTAAGAGGTTAAAACATATGTACGGAATATTTAAACAAGGAAAAAACAACTTACTGGGAAAACCCAATTTAGTTCTTTTGCCTGGAGGTCCAGGACTAGGTGCTAAATCATTTTATGCAATGGAAGATGATCTTACAAAATTTAATTTACATTATTATTTTCCACCAGGAGTCATTGAAAAATATGATCATGATTTTATGCCTGATTACGAATATTTGATTAAAGATCTTGAAGATAAATTAAAAGATTTTGAAAATTTATATTTGTGTGGTCATTCTTTCGGAGGAATTCAAATAGTCGATCTGTTATTGAGAGGAAACTTAAAACCATTAGGAGTTGTTTTAATTGCTGCACCATTCACTAAAAAGTCACTAGCGGATGGAAACGTTATATTCAGAAGTCATAAAAACGCAAGCCAAATAACGATGGATGAGTTGTTTAACAAAGAACCCACAGATGATAATTATAGAAAATGGTTTACATCTTACGTTGAGTTTTATTTTCCAAAAGACAAATTAGAAAACGGAAAAAAAGTTTTTGCTGAAGAACTCTATGGTGCAAAAAATTATTTTGGTGCTTATCCAGGACTTAAGCAACAAGAATTTGAATTGCATTATGATCAATTAAAACAAATTTCGATTCCAAAATTATTTATCGCAGGAAGTGAAGATTTTTTGTTTAGAAGTCACATGCTCAGAGAAGCTGCTATCAATTCGGGATTTGAATTTATTGAACTCAACAACATAGGACATTTTGTGCAATGTGATGATCCACAAAATACAGCCAAGTTAATTAATAATTTTATTTTCAGAAGGGAAAAGGAATAAAATGAAAAACTTATTTAGAAGTATTGCCATTGGATTAGCTATAGCATCTTTATTGCAACTGAATAATTCCTGTGGAGTCGAAGAAAATTTGGATAGCAAAAATATCAAACAAAGTATTAACTCTGATATTCATAAAAAAGCAAATTTGATGATGCGAAGTGAAGGCGGGCCATAGAGAGAAATGAAAGAATACCAATGTCAAAGTATATTGGTTTTTTATTGATGCTGGTTTTTGCTGGAATTGCTTTATATCGTTATTTCACATCCGAACTTATTTATTTTTTGCTTCTTTTTTTTCGAGATATTTTATTTTGTTTTTACTTTCTTAGAAGAGAAAATACTCAAGTTGTTGAAAAATCAATTGTCAAAAATATTGCTTACCTATCCATGTTCTTGCCTTTACTTTATTTTGGTTTGGCTACAGAAAACATTTTATTCATAGAAATTGGATTTTTTTTGACAATTATTGGTTTTTTAATTTCAACACTCGCATTAATTGATTTAGGAAGTTCGATAGGAATTTCCCCGGCTAAACGGACAAAAATTTCAAGTGGCATTTATAAATATCTAAAACATCCCATGTATACTGGATATATCATCACGGAATTTGGAATGGTTTTGATTAACATTTTGAACCTTCCAGTATTTGTAGTTTCGGTTGTTCTCTATATGTATCGTGCAAAAATTGAGAATAGAATTCTAAATTCTGCGACGGGTTAATTACAAAAATATGAAAGTTCAAAAAATCTTTAAACTTCTCTTAATAAAATCGTGATCCACTTTGGGTTTGGGCAAAGGAATATCAAACCACGTTCTCACATCTTCTTCCAAGCCAACGCCGTACATATAATTAAAAATGGCTTTGTTAAGTCCTTGCGTAAATTGATCGTGATCGCAACCCGTAGAATCCTCGAACGCCAGATCATTTTGAGCAAAGGTCGATTTTTTAGGAAAAATTTTGATCCCAAATTTTTCAGGATTTTTTCCAATCGGACTATGAACTGTTGCGGAGAAACGATGCCAAAAAGCAGATTGAATACATCCCTCGGCAAATAATTGTCGTACACGTTCAAGGCTGTCGATTGTTTCTTGTACAGTCTGAGATGGAAATCCGTACATCAAATAAGCGTGAACTAAAATACCTGAATCACAAAAATTCTTTGTGACTTGAGCGACCTGTTCAACGGACACCCCTTTGTTCATCAATTGCAGCAAACGATTGGACGCAACTTCTAATCCACCACTCATAGCGATACATCCTGACTGTGCTAGTAACTCTGTCAGCTTTTGATTAAATGTTTTTTCAAAACGAATATTACCCCACCAGGTTATTTGAATTTTTTTTTCGATTAATTTTTTGGCCATCTCCGCCATGAGAATAGGAGGGGCTGCTTCATCGACAAAATGAAACCCTCGCGACCCTGTTTCTTCAATCATATGTTCAATTTTTTGAATGAGAGAATCAACCGTGCTCGATTCATAGCGACCAATATAGTCTAAGCTCACATCACAAAAATTACATTTGGCCCAATAACACCCATGGGCCAAGGTTAATTTATTCCATCGACCATCCGACCAGATTCGATGCATGGGGTTTAACATTTCAAGCAATGACAAATATTTTTTTAGAGGTAAATTTCCGTAGGTAGGTGTGCCAGATTTTTTGAATGGGACATCATGCAAAGAAGGATCGGAAATTAATTTCACTTCACTGTTTTCACGAATCATCGTGCGGAGCAAAGTGCCAGCTTTGTTTTTTCCTTTTATTGACTCCAAAATTTGTAGAAGCGGCATTTCCCCATCATCCAATGAAATAAAATCGACAAAATCAAAAACACGAGGGTCTTTTAAATCGCGTAATTCCGTATTGACATAACCGCCACCCAAAGCAATTTTAGTTTTTTTATTCCATGATTTAATTTTCTGAGCCATCCTAAACGCTCCAAAGACATTGCCTGGGAACGGTAAACTCATGCCAATAAAATCAGGTTTTTCATCTTCTAACATTTGTTCAGTTAATTGATCTATATATTGAGCAATCAAGGTTGGTTTAGAGTGCAATGCTTTAAGAATAACAGAAAATGATTTTTGACTCGCCGCAAGTTTTTCGCCATAGCGACTTAATTGAAACTGTGGGTCGATCCCTTGCTGAATGACATCGGCGATATCATCAATATATAAACTCGCAAGAAATTTTGCATGATCATAAATTCCAGAAGAGCCAAAGATAGAGCCTAAACCAAATTCATGCGAGTTTTCGATATCTGATATTTGATCATATCTTGGACCTTCTGGAAGAAAATCCCGTCGAATGATGCGATATGCTAATGAGTGATCATTATTCTGAAGAAAAGCAATGACGGATTCAACCGTGCTTTCATATTGAGAAAAATTTTTTAGAAAAAAAATAATGGATCGCGATTTAGATTTGTTTTTTTTACGAATGATTTGATAAATATCATGGAGGCCATTTTCAGAAAATAATTTAAGAGCGAGTTCTAACCCAGGATCGTATTGGCTTACATGATAACCTTGTGTCTTCAAAAAACCACTGAGGTAAGCTGTGGCAGGGTAGGGAGTATTCAGTTGGGTCATTGGGGGAGTGAGTAAAATAATTTTCAAAACTTAACTCCTAAGTTAACTCCTAGCAACAGCCTCTCCCCGTTCTTCATTCACCCGACGATTGATCAATAATCCAACAATAAAAAAACTCATGCAAAAAAGCATGGCTGTTTGCAAAGAGAACATTTTTTGAAATAAACCAAAAGCAAAAATAGAAAACACTTGCGAAAGTTTTCCAAAAAATCCCCAAAAGCCAAAAAACTCCCCAGCTTTACTCACGGGTGAAAACATGGCGACAATAGCTCGTGCGGAAGATTGCGTTGCACCGATGCACATTCCGGCAAGATTACCGATGACGACAAACAACATTTTTTTGTCTTCAATTTGAAATAATGCTGCAATCGAATCTAAAAAGAAAATGCAAAGAATCGTGATGATCCAAACAACTAAAGTTAAATTAACCGTGCGTAGTGCTCCTAAAATATTTTGTAAGAAACCAAAACCAATCGCACCGACGGCGGCGGTGAGTTGTAATGAAATAAAAAAGATTGTTTGCCATTCACCGCTAATTCCGACCACTTGTTCGCCATAGAGTGCTGCAAAACTAATGACGATAGCAAGCCCACCCTGAAAAAAGAAAAATGAGAGTAGAAATAACGATAAATCTTGATAGTGTCTCAATCCTTTTAGAGTTGATATCAATTCATAATGTGCTTTTTTAAACATTCCAAAAATAGATAATTGATTGTCAGGTGTTTTTTGAGC
>CAZFSQ010000040.1:0-10483 GCA_964521975.1 uncultured Oligoflexales bacterium
GGTAGGTGACATTTTCCCTGTTAAGTTAGGGTGACATTTTCCCTGAAAAACAACATAAAACTTTAAAATTTAATGAATATCCATTCGTCGAGCTTGAATTTGCCACATGCTTAACGTGCGAAACATTTCTGTTAAATCAGGATTTAAGTAATTTTCAAAAAACAAACGAAAGGACATCAGGTGTTCCCCTTCGCGAAATTTAGTGAGGTCGAAATAAAGAGCAAAATTCACAGGAGACTTTCCTAGTTCAAGAGCTTCGAGATGGGAACGATTCGAGATTTTGGTAAAATCATTGGGTTCTAAATAATAATAGGGAGTTGCTCCATCTTCTTTCATTTGTTTTGAGGGAACAATTTCCATGTAAATTAGATGGTCGCTGGCTTGAGCAGAAAACCAATAAAGCGGTTCTACTTTTTGTGGACGCGATAAAAACTCACTCAAGATAGTGGACTCTTTAAATAGACTCATGTTGGTCTGTAATTGGTAACTTTCAGGAGATTGACGAAAACCAAAGCCATAATAAAATCCGCTATTCATATTCAGGCTTTTATTGCCATTGAGTGGGTTATAAAAAATAGTCGGTAAGACCACCGCGTTGGGAAAAAAGGAAACCTCGGTATACATTCCAACTTCAAAATTCATTTTTAAAATTCGATAGAAAAAACTGATGCGTGTAATCGCTCTAACAGGGCCGATTTTATAAGCATCGAGTTTACTATTCAAGGTGTACTGATTGGCTTTGAGCGTAAGGAAATATTTCATGTCGGCTTTTAAATAAAAAGTAGAGCTGTCAACAAGTGGTTGAGCTTGTTTGGAAACAGTGCCGTCAGCCAAACGTGAGTACATACTAATTTTTTCTGCGGTAATGAAATTCTTTTTATCGAAAATATATTCATAACGAGAGGTTTGCACAATGCCGTCTTTAGGTGAAAAACTCACATATTTTTTTTGTGAGAGAGGAGGGGGATTGGAGGCATAGATAGCAATATAGACAGCCCCCAACTTTTTTTCTTTAGCGTTGGGCAGTGATAAAATTACTTCATAAACAAGGAGTGGTTTTTTATTTTCAGGCCACTTGGAAATAATCCCAGGCTCTCCCACTTCGTCTCCCATGAAAACCAATTCGTCTTGTGCATCAAAAATATTATTTCCAGTAGCACCCGTATTTTCGGAACCTTCTTGGAGAACATAATCCCCCCACTCGTTAATTTCATCAATTTGAAAAGCAATGGGAACAGCTACGCCACTGGGATCGCGACGGAACACACGATAAAAATTGATGGGGTATTGTGTTGCAACGCGAATATCTTTTCCGGGGATCACAACGGGAGCAGTATGAATTCCAGAGAATAAGCTAGAGCAATCAAAAAGAAAAATGCAAAAAATAATGGAAAGTTCCAAAAAGAAAAATCGTTTCGTTGGCTCATGATTCATATCAACCTATGTTATAATAAAAAGAAAAACTTATTAACGAGAAAATTAACCAATGAATAAAAAACTTTTTTCGATTTTAGTTTGGGTGTCTTTAGCTCCTTTCTTAATTGCGGAGTCAAAGGCTACGGAAAAAAACTTGATTGTTTCCTGGCGGCTGATTCATGGTGATGAAATTTTGAAGACAGCTTCGGCAACGGTAGAAAATTTTCAAGAGGAGTGGACGCTCATTATCAATCAAGAGGGTCCGTCATATATAGTATCACCTCGGAGCAAAGTGGAAGTTGTCATCCAAAAAGAAAAATATTTACAACTTTTAGAAAGCGATGTTTTAAAATTAGTGGGAATTAAACGCCCGCTACTTACCAGCGAACAAAATGTTAATAAGATTAAAATACCTATTTCAGAAGAGGCGAATAAAATAGATTGGACGACAGCCATTGGGTTTGGAACGAAATTGAGTCTAACAATTTTAGAGAAAAAAGTTTGAAAATTGGGGAATGCTGTCAGTTATTTTTTTTCAGTTTGATCGTGCGATATTTTTTTTAGTTCGCTCATCAAATGATTGATTTTTTCCAGGCTATTTTTAATGCGATCAAGGCGTGAAGCAAAATCTAAATCACCGTGAGTTACCGTAGAGTTTTCTTTGGGGTTAGAAGAATTCGCTGGCTGTAAATGCGTTGCATAAAGGGGGGAACGCTGTCCGCTCAGAGTTTCTTTAAGACCTTTTCTGCGTTTAAACGTTGCGAGGTCCACAACATTTTTTGAGTGAGATTCTTGAGAGTTCACGCCAAGAGATTTGTTTTCATTTGATTCCATACGACTTCAGCTCCAAACAATAAGTTTACTACGACACAGCGGGGACGACATTAGAAAAAGAAAATATATGAGGAAAAACTATTCTTTAATTTTATAAGATTTAAGAACAGATTGGTTGGCTTTTAAACGTTCTTTTTTGATGCGTTCAATATTTTCAGCGTTTTTACGCATGGCATCAAGAACAGAGGGTTGAGAAGTTTCTTGAGTAGGGTTAGTGGAAGGTGTTTCTTCTTTCACAATTTTTTTTCTACTAGCAAAATCAATGCTCACAACTTTGCTTTTAGTTTCTTGAGATTCATTTTCAATTTTATTATTTTCCATGGGGACCTCCGCTTCATTGTGAAGAGATTCAATTTCATCCACACCTATTTAAAGCAACTGAGATGCCAAGGCGTTTTGGCTAATGAAGTAGAAAATAATTCATCATCTTGAAAGGTTAAAGAAGTGGTGGTTTTGTCGCAGCCTAAATTTTTGTTGGCTTTTAAGTCAACTGTCAAACTTTTTGACATAGGGAAAAGCTTTTTTATGGACTATGCCACAAAATTTCGTGTGTTTTAAGTGGTTAATTCCATGCGGTCACAAAATTAAGATTACCGTAGAATAAATAATTGTGATCCATTAAAATAAAACTCTGATGAAAAATATAGTTCTTCTATTGCTCGTTCTCTCTAGTGTTGCTGTAGATCAGATTACCAAAAACTACGCTCAAAATAATTTGTTAACGTTAAATGATCCTAATGACCCTAAGTTTTATTATGGGAAAAAAGACACTTATTTGGAATTAGGGCAAAAAAGCGAAGAAGGATCTTCTTATTATTTTGCCTACAGTCATCACTATGTCCGCAATCAAGGAGCGGCGTGGGGAACCTTTTCTAATTTAGACGATAAAGTTCGCGACCCCATTTTTTTTACAATCACATTTTTTGCGATGCTTCTAATTTTAAATTTTTATCGTACAACTCCTCCCTCGCATTATTTAGTTCGTACCAGTTTGGCTCTTATTTTTTCAGGAGCCATAGGAAATTTTATAGATCGTTTTCGCTACCGCTATGTAATTGATTGGATCAATGTAGAATGGCAGGTAGGGGTTTGGTATTATGATTTTCCAACATTTAATTTCGCGGACTCGGCGATTACGATAGGATTGAGTTTGCTGATTATTGATATGATATTTTTTGAAAAGAAAAGACTTGAGAGAGAAAAAACGGAAAAAATAAATTCAGCAACTCTTATGTCTGAGAATCAACATGCCGCAAAACTATCTTAGAAATTCAACACTCAAAGTTACTGAAGCATTTCAATCTGCGATTATGGAAGTCGCAAATTTAAGAAAATCTGTGATCACCGCAGAATTTGTTTTGATGGCACTCATCGAGCAAAAAGATTCTTTGGTGCTTAAAATTTTTAATGAATTGCGATTAGATACCGGAGCCATTCGCCGCGATATTCTTGAACGGATCAATCAACATGCACAGACATTACCCAGTATGGAATCGCAGCAGGTTGCTAATTTAAGAATCTCGGAAGATGTTCTTAATCTGTTTCAAGCATCGGATCATGTGCGACAAAAACTTGGGGATGGTTATATTACAACGGGTGGATTGTTTTTGGCGTGCTTCGATACGAAAATTCCAGGGACAAGTTCACTCTTAAAAGAATTGGGTCTTGAATATGAAAAATGTGAAGAAGCTCTTTTAAACATTCGCGGGAATACAAAAATTTCACAAAAAGATGGTGAGTCGAAACAAAGTATATTGGAGCAATATACAATGGATTTGACAGCTCAAGCTCGAAGGGGAGAATTAGATCCTGTGATTGGGCGTGATAAAGAGATTCGTCGTGTGATTGAGATATTATCCCGCCGCAAAAAAAATAATCCTGTGCTCATCGGAGAACCAGGCGTTGGAAAAACTGTAATTGTCGAGGGACTCGCTCGCAAAATTGCCGAGGCCGATGTTCCTGAACATCTTTTGCATAAAAAAATCTTGAGTCTTGAAATGGGAAGTTTGCTCGCAGGAGCGAAGATGCAAGGAGAATTTGAAGAGCGACTTAAAACCATTAGTGATGAAGTGATCGCATCCGCAGGAGAAATTATTTTATTTATTGATGAACTGCATACTGTGGTTGGAGCGGGACGAAGTGGTGGGGGTCTTGATGCCTCGAATATGTTAAAGCCTGCACTTGCCAAAGGCATGTTGCAGACGATTGGTGCAACGACACTCAAAGAGTATAAACAATATATCGAATCGGATAAGGCTCTCGAAAGAAGATTTCAACCTGTGAAACTTACACCTCCGAGTGTGCAAGATACGATTAAAATTCTTGAAGGGCTGAAACCACGATACGAAAAGCATCATCAAATTGAATATTCCGAGGAAGCACTTAAAGCCGCTGCGGAATTATCGGATCGTTATATTGCCGATCGTTTCTTACCTGATAAAGCGATTGATTTAATAGACGAAGCAGGAGCAGCAAAACGATTGAAAGTTAATTACACGCCTCCTGATATTCGTAAAATTGAAACCGAGCGACATGATTTGCTCAATAAAAAAAAGAAAGCATTTGAAGACCAAGATTTTGAACGCATGGCAAAATATCAGATGGAATTATCACGTTTAGAAACTCATCTTGAAAGTTTGCGACAAAAAAATAATCAACATTTCGATAAAGAAAAAAGACAAGTTACAGGAGAAGATATTGCTCAAATTGTGAGTCAAGTTACAGGTATTCCTGTGACAAAAATGGTTTCCGAAGAAGCTGAAAAATTAAAATCTCTTGAAACAAGAATGGCAGTGAGAGTGATTGGTCAAACGCGAGCTGTTCATGCAGTGAGTCAAGCGATTCGACGTAATCGTGCAGGATTAAGACAACGTTCAGCACCCATAGCATCATTTTTATTTTTGGGTCCGACAGGAGTTGGCAAAACGGAATTGGCTAAAGCCATCGCGAGTGAAGGTTTAGATGATGAAAGTAAAATTATTCGACTCGATATGAGTGCATATATGGAGCGACAGGAAGTGGCCAAACTTATTGGTTCGCCGCCGGGATATGTGGGATATGGCGAAGGTGGGCAGCTTACGGAAAAAGTTAGGCTTCAACCTTATTCGCTTGTTCTGCTCGATGAGTTTGAAAAAGCTCATCCCGATGTTTTTAACATCTTATTACAATTACTCGACGAAGGCTGGTTAACGGATGCTGAAGGACAAAAAATAAGTTTTCAAAACTGTATCATTATTGGGACATCCAATATCGGGTCTTCCATTCTTACGGAGAGAAAACGTCCTGTTGGTTTGGGTGCTCAGGTTGAAAATTGGGGATCAGATGAAGAGAGAAATCTGATCATGGACGAAGTTAAAAAATATTTACGCCCTGAGCTGATCAATCGCTTTGATGATATTATTATTTTCAATCGACTCTCGATGGAAGAATTGACAAAAGTTTTAGATTTGCAATTAGAGAACTTAACAAAACGAATGGAAAAACTTGGGTATCAACTTAAAATATCTGATGAGGTCAAAACCTTTATTCTCAAAGGCATTGATACACTCAATTATGGAGCACGCCCTCTTCGTCGTCGCGTTGAAAATTTAATTGAAAGTGAAATTGCCAACAAGGTGATTGAACTGAATGAAAAGAAAAAAGGTACGATTATTGTGACTCTTGATAAAGAGAAAAATGGAGTGAGCGTTGCACATCAAAATTAATAAAGTCGAAACGATCTTAAAAACATTTCCGTTTAATATTGAAGAAGTTTTTTTTGAGAGAGGAGAATATAAACCCACGCGACCTTATCATCGGCTTGATTGTCCTGATTGGGTCAATGTTTTACCGATAACACAAGAAGGAAAAGTTATTCTCATTCGGCAACCACGTATTGGTGAAGAAAAAGATATTTTGGTGACTCCTGGTGGGGTTGCGAATAAAAATGAAAAAGATTTAACGATTTCTGCATTGCGTGAATTAGAAGAAGAGACCGGGTTTACATCGCAAACGATTTTACCTTTGCTATCGGTCAACCCCAATCCAGCTATCATGAAAAATAAAATTCATTTTTTCTTAGCAAAAAATTGTTATCTTAATCCGCAAAGAAAACATTTTCCTGATGAGGGAGAATTTATTTCTCTTGAATTTGTGGATATTCATGAACTTGATCAAATGGTGAGAACAAGTCGCATCAACCATGCTTTGTCGGCTCTTTGCATCATGCTTGCACAAAAATATTTGACCAAGTCATAAGGAAAAAAATCACGATGGGAACTATGACAGATCAAGCACAAATTATTCGCGAGAAAGTTTTTGAAACAAAAATTAGCTATCGTCATAATCCATGTGTACATGATTTTTTTATTAAGCGGTGGATAAAAAAAATTGTGGCAAGAATATTAGGCCCTATAACATCGTTGTTATATGATTTATCGAAAGAATTTCATTCGGCTGTTAAAAAATTGGAAACTCATGATGAAAAATTAGAGCGATATCAAAAAACGTCGGTTGATACACTGACACAAATTTCACGATCGGTTGCTTTTATTCAAACGCATTTACAGACATTTGCTCAAGATGAAAAGTGGGATCAATTTTATTCACGTTTTGAGAACCGTTTTCGAGGTTCAAGAGAAGTTATTTATCATCGACTTCGTTCTCGTTATGAAAAACGCTTTGCAAGTTTGAAACGAGAATCCCAGGAAAATATTTTTTTAGACTTAGGTTGTGGTAAAGGTGAGTTACTCGAAATTGGTAGAGGTGTCGGGTTTCAATCTATTGGAATAGATTTATCGACGGATGTTGTTGGTTATCTTAAAGAGAAGGGTTATGAAGCTCATGCTTTTGATATTCTTGCCTACTTAAAATCGCAGCCTGATCATAAATTTTCTTTAATTTCGATGATGCATGTGATTGAGCATTGTCCGATGAACTATATGTATGCAGTTTTTGAAGAAGCATGTCGCGTATTAAACAAAGGGGGTGCTTTTCTTGTTGAGACCCCTTCCTTATTATCGCTGTGGAGTGGGGCACGCCAGTTTTTTCTTGATCCGACACATCTGAGGCCGATTCATCCTGATTTTATAAGATATATGGCGGAGGATGTTGGGTTTAGTAAGGTTGAGGGGTTGGAGTTTGATGAAGTTATTCATCCTGATAGAGCAAAAATTTCAGACACATTACCGCCGGGAAGTTATCATCAAGAGTTTCAAAAACTTGAAAAATGGCTCTATGGCCCGATGGATTTTTCAATTTGGGCAGTTAAATAAAAGGAAATGAAATAATGTCAAAAAAAATCACTGTAACACTATTACCTGGTGATGGTATTGGTCCTGAAATCGTAGGTTCCATGCGACGCATTTTTACTGCGATGAATATTCCAATCGAGTGGGAAGAAGTGTCTTTGCAATTTAAAGAGAGCGATAAAGGATTGTCAAAAGAAATTTTAGATAGTCTCAATCGCACGAAGGTTGGTATCAAAGGCCCAACAACGACACCGGTTGGAAAGGGACATCGTTCGCTCAATGTAACATTGCGACAGGAGTTTAATTTATATGCGAATGTGCGTCCGCTCAAATCAATTAAAGGGATTGATTGTATTTATGAGAGTCTTGATTTTATTATTGTGAGAGAGAATACCGAGGATTTATATAAAGGTATTGAATTTCTAATTGATGAAGAAACAGCGTGCGGAATTAAAACAATCAGTAAGCGTGCCTCGCAAAGAATTGGGCGTTTTGCTCTTAAACTTGCTCAACAACAAAACCGCAAACGTGTAACGATTGTACATAAAGCCAATATTATGAAGTTAACGGATGGTTTATTTTTACGAAGCATTTTAGAGCTTGGTCATGAATATCCTGAAATTCATTTGCACGATATGATCGTTGATAATTGTTCGATGCAATTGGTTCGTAATCCAAAACAATTTGAAGTGATTGTGACTGAAAATTTATACGGCGATATTATTTCTGATCTTGCTTCAGGATTAGTGGGCGGTTTGGGTGTTGCTGCTGGGGCGAATATTGGTGATGATATTGCGGTCTTTGAACCGGTGCATGGTTCGGCTCCTGATATTGCAGGCAAAGGACTGGCGAATCCAACAGCTATGTTATTTTCTGCGATGATGATGTTGGATCATGTGCAATTCACAAATGAAGCACAAAAATTAAAAGAGAGTATTGAAAAATGTTTAGCTAATCCAGAAACGCGGACAAAAGATTTAGGGGGATCATGCAACATTATGGAATTCACTAACGCTATCATCGAACAACTTAATCAATAAAAATTTTTATGGAATCGTTTGGTCTCACAGATATCGGTAAAGTTAGAAACATCAACCAAGATGCTTTTTTTTCCGACAATAAAAAAGGAATTTTTATTGTCGCTGATGGTATGGGTGGTCATGCAGGTGGTGAAATTGCGAGTAAAATGTGTATTGATACTATTAAAAATGGTATTGCTGAAAAAATTGTTTCTGCGGAAATGGAAATCACTAAAGTGCGGATGACTCTTGTTCAAATTACCAATCAAGCATCCACATTAATTTATGAAAGAGCTTTAGAACATCCTGATCTACGAGGTATGGGAACGACCGCAACATGTTTAATCATTCGAGGTGATCAAGCTTTTTTTTCTCATGTTGGCGATTCCCGTTGCTATTTATTTCGACAAAAACTTTTGTATCAATTAACGGAAGATCATTCTTTTGTACAGGAACAAATAAAATCCGGCGTGATTGATGAAGAGCAAGCTTCAAGCCATTATTTGCGAAATGTCATTACGCGAAGTGTGGGTTATCAAGAAGAAGAGGAAGTCGATTCTGGAAATTTGAAGATCGAAAAGGATGATATTTTTTTGCTTTGTTCTGATGGGTTGTATGGAAAAGTGAGCGATGAAGAAATTGCGGATTATTTAAAATTTCCCATGATGACCTCAGCATCAAAATTAGTTTCCCTTGCCAATGCACGGGGGGGAGAGGATAATATTACTATTGTTTTAGTTAAAATTTAGTTTTTTTCTAAATTTTTTTTAAATTTGTCGTTAAAGTATTTTAAAAATGTTCCGCTAAGTAGCTTGTCTATTTTGTATTTTGTTTCTAATTTTCAAAAGGGTGGGGAAATGAAAAAAATAACGATCATGGTCATACCAGATGAAAATCATGGGTTGAGACAATATCATTTTCCCAATATTTTATTTAATTTTTTTATTATTTTTATCACGTTATCTTCCACCATTATTTTTTACTTTTTAATTTATTATCAAAACTTAATATCACTCTAAAAAAATTATCAAAAACTGACCTTGGAAAATGAAGGATTACGGGGTGAGGCAAAAATTCTTTCGGAAAATTTGGAAGAATTAAAATCGAATCTTAGAAAAGTAAAAGATTATGCGACAAAGTTAGATGATATTACGCGACTTAAAGTTCAGGCTGTGAGTAAGAAAACAGGAATTGGACCTTTAAGTCGTGAAGAATTTAAAATTGCAATGGAATCATTAGAAAGTCCTCAGCAAGAACCTGAAGCCATTGTTCCTCTTGGACTTAATATTGATAAACTGACATTTAAACCGTTACTTGATCAAATTACTCAAATGGGAAAACAGAGTTTCATTCAAGCACTCGATTTGCAAAAATTGCTTTCGACATTAAGTGAGCAAAAAAATATGTTGGCATCTATTCCGACTTTTTCTCCAGTCAAAGGTTGGGTGACAAGTGGTTTCGGTAAACGTATTTCTCCATTTACGGGGCAGACAGCGATTCATCATGGAATTGATGTTGCTTCATCGGTAGGTGCTCCTATTTTAGCTCCAGCGGATGGCGTGGTTATTTTTTCAGGTGTTAAAGAAGGGTTTGGCAATTTTATTATGCTGGCTCATGGATATGGAATTGTATCTTGCTATGGACACAATGCCCAAAACCTAGTGCAGCCAGGTCAAAGAATTTTGCGTGGTGAGCAAATAGCAACAGTTGGAATGACAGGACGTACAACAGGGCCGCATGTTCATTATGAGGTTGTCGTCGATGGTAAATTAGTTGATCCGAAAAAATTTATATTAGATATGAATTCTGTGATTAGTTTTGATGATGCGAATAATTTGTACATGTCGCACTAAAAATAAAAAACGCACCCGGAGCGATTCGAACGCCCGGCCCCCAGATTCGTAGTCTGGTGCTCTATCCAGCTGAGCTACGGGTGCATAAAGCGCGTGCTGCAAAAAGGTCATCTTCGTCGTTAAAGGTCATCTT
>CAZFSQ010000041.1:0-10440 GCA_964521975.1 uncultured Oligoflexales bacterium
TCGAGTATTGATTTTAAAAATAAAAAAGAAGCTGAAAAATTTTATTGGGCTTTAATTCAGGGAGCTGATTTTTATCCCAATGATCCTAATAAAGTTAAGTTTAATAATGGAATTAAAAAACCAAAGCCATGGTAAAAAATATTACGCCAGCCATTCTTGAAAGGCTGTTTTATTCAGCATATTTTCTTTGCCAAACCTCACCATGATTTTTTCCAAATCCATAAGCACTTCTCGAATAGCAACGGGATTTCTCAAAATATAGGCTGGATGATAAGTGCATAGAACAGGAATCTGGCTGCGTTCAAAAAATTTACCCCTCAATTGGCTGATGGGTGTTTCCGTCTTTAACAAAAATTGAGCTGCCACCGCACCAAGGCAACAAATTATTTCTGGAGCAACCAATTTAAGTTGCTTATCCAAATACGGCGTACATTGTTCCACCTCGATAGGTAAAGGTCGGCGATTATCCGGTGGACGACATTTGAGAATATTACAAATATAAACATCTTCACGACGAAATCCCATCGCTTGAATCCATAGAGTTAAAAGTTTTCCCGCTCGACCTACAAAAGGAAAACCCTGCAAATCTTCATCACGACCTGGAGCTTCACCTACAAAACAAATTTTGGGTTGCAATGCCCCAACCCCAAAAACAGTCTGCGTTCTCGTAGTGCAAAGTGACTCACATTTCTGACAGCTCTTAATTTCTGTTTGCAATTTGGCTAATGCAAATTGTTTTTCATCGTTTGTTAAAAACGCAAGCGGTGAAGTAATTTGTTCCCAATAATTTTTTTCCATTTTGTGCTTTCCTCGTCAAAAAAAAACTCTAATTGATTTTTTGTCGAGAGACAACCAAGATACTCAAAAAAAGCAAAACACTCCCAAAAATCATATTAATCTCTAACGGTTCATTAAAAATTAAAATACCCCAAAGAGCTGCGAAAATTCCGTGGAGATATTCAAAAAAAGCGAGCTGCTGCCCTTTAAGATAAGAAAGCAAAGTGTACCAAATGGAATAGCAAATAACGCAAGAAAATAATGCAACAAACAGAAGTGCAACGAGTGTTCCAGGTGAAATGGATGTAATGTCGAATCCAATATGATGAAACCCAATATAACACCAAATCATAAGTGCAGCTGAACATTGCCCAATACACAAATAAGGAAAAAGAGGAATTCTGACTTTAATAGTTTTCGAGGTTAAAAAGACAATGCCTTCAAAAAAATAAGCCATTCCCACAAAGAGAGCGGCATGAATTGCATTCTCAAATGTGTCGATATAAATTTTTCCATAAATGATTAAAGCAATTCCCATAGCTGCAATGATGGATGCGATGATCGTTACTTTATTTAGTTTTTCTTTGAGCAAAATGAGTGAAAGTAAAATGACAAAAAATGGAGCACATAAAGATAAAAATGAAAAATAGGAAACTCCCCCAATGTTCAAACCATTCAATGTTCCGACCGAAGCAAATCCAAATCCAAAAATACCCAAAATCACTACTTGCCAAGTTGTTTTCGTATCATAAAAAATTTTTTTGTGTCGCACTAAAGAAAGAAGTCCAAAAGTAATTCCTGAAATCGTCCACCGAAATGCAATGTAATAAAGAATAGGAATAGATTCTAAAATGAATTTGGAAATAGTGGGAAGAAAACTAAAAACAAGTTGGGCAAAAGCTGCATATAAGTAATATTTACTTCTCAACTAAACATACCTTTTTTATAAAAAATAAAATTCAAAATAAAAAAAAATCAACATCATTCTTAAATAAACTTTATTTTACTCCGAAACAAAACATACTGTCATTTTTTATCGGAGGAACCGAAGGTGAAAAAAATTTATCAAGGATTTTTGAAAAATATTATTTCTATCTTATTATCCATAACCATCATTGTCACAAGCCTTCTTGTTTTATTTTATCATTATCGTCAAAGCGACGGTACAGATGCAATTGCTCAACTAGAGAGAAAACTTTTAGATTGGCGATTCAATCTTCGCGGCCCTATCAAACCAACGGGCAAGGTAGGCATCTTAGCTCTCGACGAAAAATCTATCCAGCGATTCGGACAATGGCCATTTCCTAGAAAAGTTTATCAGAAAGCCTTTGAAAACTTAAAAACGCTGGGTGTTGATTGGATTGGATTCGATGTGATTTATAGTGAGCCTGAACGCCCTTTGCTAGAAGACGCTAGAGACACAATTGCAAAGATGAAAGTTTCTAATGTCAAAGTATTTAAACAAGAAGTTCAAGAATTAGATGAGATGATGCGAGTAAGTACCAGTGATCGGAAATTGGTCAAGGGGGTTAAAGAATTTGAGAGAGTTACGTTAGGATATTTTTACTATCAGAGTAAAGCAGACGCAGCCATGTTAGGAAAAGACCCCTTTCCGCGTTTTAATTTGATGGAAAGTTCTGCTATTGCAGGGGCTATTTTACCCGACGGAAAAACTCTCGACGACTATCCTGACAGTATGCGAGCACATGGAGCATTAGGTAATACAGCCTTTATTTCTTCTAGTTCAGAGCATTTTGGCTTTTTTAGCAATGAACCAGATGAAGACGCCATTGTGCGTTGGGTGACTCTTGTTAAAATTATTAAAGGTCAACTCATGCCATCTTTATCTTTGAAAACAGTAGCCGAATCTTTGAATCGCGAGATCATCGTTTTTTTTGATGCCTTTGGTATCGAGGAAATTGCTTTAGTAAGCCGTGAGGACGATAGTGACATGATTAAAATTCCCGTTGATCCCGATGGACGAGGACGAATGCTTGTCAATCATCGCGGTCCTTCGCAAACGATCGAACATTTTTCTCTCTCAGATGCTTATGATAATAAATTTACCGCCGAACAGAAAAAAAATTTAAAAGGAAAAATGTTACTCATGGGCCCCACTGCCATTGGCATTAGTGACTTGAGACCCAACCCATTCGATCCAACCATCAACGGAGTAGAAAACCACGCTGCGGCTATTGATAACATCGCCAAAAAAGATTTTATTAAACGACCCGTGAGTATTTATCAAATTGAGTTGTATATCGTACTCGGTGTTGGGCTGCTTTTTGCTCCCTTAGTTATTTTCGGTCGAGCCTTGTTTTCAGGTTTGGCTGTTTTATTATTTCTAGGTGGTTATTTTTATTTTGATCATGTGTATTGGTTTGGTAAAGGTATTTGGGCTTATATGGGAGTTCCTTCAATTGAAATTATGGCTCTCTTCTTCTTTACCACGATTTATAAATATATGACTGAGGAAAAAGAGCGTAAAAAAGTCAAAGGTGCATTTCAATATTATTTAAGTCCTGATGTTATTGATCAAGTGTTAGAAAATCCTGACAGTTTAAAATTGGGTGGCGAAAGAAAAGAACTTACCGTGTTTTTTTCCGATGTAAGAAGTTTTACTACTATTTCAGAAAGCTTAACTCCCGAAAAATTGTGCGAATTGATGAATGATTATTTCACACCAATGACAGGAATTATTTTAAAAACAGGTGGTGTTTTGGATAAATATATCGGCGACGCCATCATGGCTTTTTGGGGAGCACCACTTATAACTTCGGATCATGCAGATCGTGCAGCTTTAGCGTCTATTCAAATGCTTTATGAATTAGACAAATTGCAAGAGATGTTACCGAAGAAGGGATTCCCTAAAGTAGATATCGGTATCGGACTTAACACAGGTCTTATGTCGGTTGGGAATATGGGTTCCCATGAGCGATTTTGTTATACCGTGATGGGAGATAGCGTGAATTTAGGATCACGACTTGAAGGTTTGACGAAAGAATATGGTATTAAAATAATGATCAGTGAATTTACCCAGCGAAAATTAACCCGCAAAGATTTGTTTGTGCGTGATTTGGATGATATTCGCGTAAAAGGAAAATTGGAACCTGTCAAAGTTTTTGAATTGATGCGACCTGATATTTTGAAAACACCCGATCAAATAAAAAATTTAATCGGTGAGTTTGAAGATGGCCGCAAATTTTATCGTGAGCAAAATTGGCAAAAAGCTAAGGACCATTTTTTTAATTGCTTAAAAATTAGAGCGAATGATGGTCCCACGCAAGTCTATTTAGAACGAGTGGAAGAATATTTAAAGGAGAAACAACATATTGATAAGTGGGATGGAGTGTATACGTTTAAACATAAGTGATTTTTATTTTTTATTCAGAAATATGATTTCTGATTTCTGATTTCTGATTTCTGAAACTTAACTTACTCCTCATCCGGTCCCGCTATAAACGATGGCCTTCCATCAAGCGGACCTAATCGTCCTCTTGTTTTATCGCAATCAGGTAATGCATCATAGCGACACACACAGAATACATAAGCTTTTTTCTGAGCAAAGACTTCAGCAATTTCTTCCTCAACTCCCGTTTCTAAATTTAATGCAATGCGATGAGCAGCTTTTGATCCCTTTGTCATTGACCAAGCTAATTTATTATTTTCAAAATCATCAGCATTTTCTTTGGTATATTCTAAAAGTGATTTACGATATTTTTTTAGAGTATTTATACTAGGTCCTACCCAACCGTAACTTGCTGTTCCGTAGCAACCCGTATTCATGTGACGATGAGCACGCACATCATCAAACCTCAACATCCATAATAACTCTTGCGAGAATACCAATGTACTCTGAACGAACATTAACAAAAAAACAATTCTGTATATCATAAATATTTCCCTCCTCATTGATCTTTAAACTAAAGCAACAACATCAATCTCCACCGCAACATCTTTTGGCAATCTTGCCACCTCAACCGTTGCTCTTGCGGGAAATGGTTGCGTGAAATAACTTGCATAAATTTCATTCACTTTAGAAAAATTATTCATATCCTTTAAAAAAATAGTTGTTCGCACCACTTGATTGAGTTGAGATCCGCCTGCTTCAAGAATTGCTTTTAAGTTTTGTAATACTCGATGCGTTTGATCTTCAATCGTCCCTGCAACGAGTTGCCCTGTTTTAGGGTCAAGAGGAATTTGTCCTGAAACAAATATAAATCCATTAGCTTTAATCGCTTGAGAATAAGGGCCGATAGCTTGGGGTGCATTAGGTGTTGATACAGACTCTTTTTTCATCATGCTCCATCTCCTTTTTTACCAAATCACAGTGTCTCGTTTCCATCGTACATCGTCATGTTCAGGATAATCTATATTAAAATGAATTCCGCGAGATTCTTTTCGCATCATCGCTGAGCGAATGGTAAGCCAAGCGACTTGCGATAAATTTCTCACCTCTAACAACGTATCTGTCAATTGGTAATTCCAATAAAATTTGTCGATTTCATTACGGATAACAATAATGCGATCTAACGCTCTTTCTAATCGTTTATCGCTACGAACAATCCCCACATAATGCCACATCAAATGTCTAATTTCATCCCAGGTGTGAGTGAGCACCGTGATCTCATCATGAGATGTATCCGAACCATTTTCCCATTCAGGAATTTCGATTGTAGGAATTTGATGTTCATTTAAATGATCCTGAACATATTCATAACATTGATTTGAAAACGCAAGTGCTTCTAAAAGACTATTCGATGCTAGACGGTTAGCTCCATGTAATCCTGTGCAGGCTGTTTCGCCAAGAGCAAATAATTGCATAACGTTCGTTCTACCAAATTCATCGACGATAATTCCTCCACAACTATAATGTGCAGCAGGAACAACAGGAATCATCTGTTCTGTGATATCAATTCCAAAGGATAAACATTTTTTATAAATGGTTGGAAAATGTTCCTTTAGTTTTTCTTTACCTAAATGTCTTACATCCAAATAAACGCAATCATCTCCAGCTTTCTTAATTTCAATATCAATAGCTCGTGCCACGATATCACGAGGAGCTAAATCTTGAGCTGGGTGATAAGCCATCATAAACGGTTTACCTTTTTTATTTTTGAGAATACCCCCTTCGCCCCGAAGAGCTTCAGAGATTAAAAAGTTTTTGGCCTCAGGATGAAAAAGACATGTTGGATGAAACTGCATAAATTCCAAATTCGCTAATTTACACCCCGCTCGCCATCCCATTGCCAATCCATCACCCGTTGCAGAATCGGGATTCGATGTATAAAGGTAAATTTTTCCATGGCCACCCGTACATAAAAAAGTTTGCTTGGCTTGGATCGAATAAATTTTTTGTGAAACTTGATCTAGGACATATGCTCCTAGACAATAATTAGAATGAAATGAGGGTTTAAGTTTATCGGTGACAATAAGATCAATTGCAAATTGATTTTCAATAACTGAAATATTTTTTATTGCTAAAGCTTTTGCCTTTAAGGTTTCAAGAATTTCTTTTCCTGTCGCATCTTTTGCGTGGAGCACTCGCCTTTCACTATGTCCACCTTCTTTGGTTAAGTGTAAAGAAGCTTTCTTTGCTTTTTCGCTACTAAATTGCACCCCATAATTAATCAACTCAGAAATGCATTGCGGGCCATTTTCAACCACAAGCTTAACAATACTTTCATGGCAAATTCCATCTCCCGCATCGAGAGTATCTTGAATATGTTTCGCAAATGAATCATCTTGGTCCGACCACACACTCGCTATTCCGCCTTGAGCATAATAGGTGTTGGTATCGCGATGCTGACCTTTTGCAATAATAGTCACGGAACCAATATTACTTAGTTTAATGGCAAGCGATAATCCTGCGATCCCCTCACCTATCACGAGATAGTCTGTCTTTAAATTGTGCATCGTTACTGCTGTCATCCCCAATGAGCACCAAAGGTGCGAAATGCCTGGGGATCTGTTCAAATTAAACTTCGTCTGCTTTTTCTTCTTTTTGCAACTCAAAAAGCTTTTCAGCTAATGACATTATCGTACTCGCATGGTGTTGGCGATGAGAAATATCTGGGTCGCCGTTGTAGGCTTCTACGGTAAAACGATGTAGTTCAAAAGGGTCAAGATTTTGTGATTGTGTAGCTTGCATCACTGCTATTTTAGTCTTGAATAAAATAGCTCCAAATAAGAGGGCTAGACTTGTATCTTTTAAGATCAATTTTTTCATTTCAGGTTCGGTTTTTTTATTCTTCCAAATCCACGAAAAATCTTTTTGCAATTTTTGATTAGCACAGTCATTGATTTGTGATTTGTAATATTGAATGGTTTTGGATCGTGCATGTCGCTCACCTCGTAATCCAAGTTGATCATGAACTTCCCTAATACCAATCGTCGTAAATTGACTCAAACCCACCGCCTGTCTTGGTGAAACTGCATTACGTCGAAAAGAGGATTCTCTTTCAATCAAAGCTGTAAAAACAAATGGGTCAATATGAAAACATTCACTCATGACAGAAATTTCAAGGGCCACATTTTGTACATAGGCTGCGTTTTCCTTGACATAGTCACGAATATTTTTTTGATGCCTTTCTGAAATATATTTTTTCAAAAAATTTTTACTGATGCTTGTTTCAAATAGCAGATGCTTTTCTTTGACATGAGCAGTTCTAAAATCGCCTGATACTTGACTCAAGCTCTTTGTCGCAGGATCATCATTGCGACACGATGCGATAAATACGAACAGTAACACGATAGCTCTTATGAATTGCATATTTTTGTCCTTTCAAAATGGGATGCGGGAAAATACTAAATTTTTTAAAAAATAGCCAACACATTAAATTTTTTTGTGAATTTTCCGATAAGCCCACGTATGAGAGGAGAATGGGTATATGATTAAAAACATATTAATATTATCAATGTGTTATTTGATTTCTTCTTGTAGCGGAAATGAAAAAAAAGGGGCTGGAGGTGGTGCTGAAGCAGGAGCCGCCAGCCAAACCATTGAAGATCCTAACAAAAATCAAACCACCAGCGATAAATTAGCTCAAGCGGAAGCCAACATTAAAACCTCAGACGATCTTTTTGCTTATTTTGCTCAGCAGTTCCCATATATTATGGAGCTAGCCGTACAATCGGCTGAACCTTATTTGAAAGATGCTCCCCTTGAAAAAAAATCAGGAATTAAAGAAACCACCAATTTTTTGAGCCAAAATATGCCTGACTTTATTATAGGCAAAACGAGAAAAGAAGATGTGTTAGGTAAGTTCGATACACTTTTAAAAAACTATGGGAACTCTGCTTTCAAAATGAGTGAACAAAATATGACTGAGACTAAAAATAAAGTCGCATCCGCTTTAACTGATTTTGAGACAAAGAAAGCCTCAGGGAAAATTACAACAATAGAAGAGGCTATTGTTTCTTTACAAGGAGTATTTGAAGCAATTCGTCTGGGTGAAACAAAATAATTTTTAAAATTTCTTGATCAAATATCTTTTCCCCGTCACAATAACGGGCATGAATTTATTTTATTTTGAACTTCATAAAACATCATTTTGAAGGGAAGGAGAGTGTCTATGACTACGCATCATTCCAATTCCTCAAACCCAAGATTCACAGCTCTTTCAACGATTGGCAGTCGCATCACAAGAAAATTTCATCGCCCTACAGGAACTAACGGTGATGCAAAAAAGATTTCCGAATTTTTTGGCAGTCATGTTTTTAATTACCAACAGATGGAAAAATGGCTATCGCAATCGGATGTAGAAATTTTACGAGAACAATTTACTTCCGATAAACCTATTTCGTTAGAATTGGCGAATAAAGTTGCTGACGCTGTTAAACAGTGGGCCATGTCAAAAGGAGCAACACATTACTGTCATTGGTTTCAACCACAAACAGGAGCCACAGCAGAGAAACATGATGCGTTTATTTCATTCGATAAAAATGGTTCCACAGTTGAAAAATTTTCAGGAGCACAGCTTATTCAATCAGAACCCGACGCCTCAAGCTTTCCTTCCGGTGGACGACGATCCACGTTTGAAGCTCGTGGCTATACAGCATGGGATGCATCATCACCGATGTTCCTCATGGAAACAGATAATGGTTTGACTCTTTGCATCCCTTCCGTATTCATTTCCTACAGCGGTGAGGCACTCGATAAAAAAACTCCTCTCCTTCGTTCAATTAAAGCGGTGAACCATGCTGCAACCGAAGCATGTCGATTGTTGGGTGATTCAGATGTACGATGGGTTATGGCAACAGCAGGTCCAGAACAAGAGTATTTTGTCGTGGATCAAGAGTATTATAATTTACGTCCTGACCTCATGTTGGCAGGAAGAACTTTATTTGGCAAAACTCCACCCAAAGGCCAACAACTTGAAGACCATTATTTCGGTTCGATGAAACCACGCATTCTTAATTTTATGATGGAATGTGAACATGAGATGTATAAACTTGGGATTCCATGTAAAACGCGACATAACGAAGTTGCCCCCAGTCAATGTGAAACGGCCCCCATTTTTGAATATGGAAACGTGGCCGCTGATCACAACCAATTGACGATGGAAATTTTACGATCTGTCGCCAAGAGACATTCCCTCGTGGTTTTATTTCATGAAAAACCATATGCCAATATCAATGGTTCTGGAAAACATTTGAATTGGTCTTTGGCCGATAGCAACGGACACAACTTGCTAGAGCCTGGAGAGAATCCTCATGACAATTTACGTTTTCTTTATTTTTTAGTGGCAAGCGTTAAGGCAATTCATGACCACGGTGCTGTGTTTCGCTCCTCCATTGCCTCACCAGGCAATGATTTTCGCTTAGGAGCTAACGAAGCTCCCCCAGCCATCATGAGTGCATTTTTAGGCGAAACATTGAATGAGGTTTTGAATCGCATTGAAAATCCAGCATCCGTAACTTCTTCACAACGCATGAATCAAATTAATTTGGATCTTGCTAAGGTTCCGGTGATCGCTCGTGACAATACAGATCGCAACAGAACATCACCTTTTGCTTTCACAGGAAATAAATTTGAATTTAGAGCGGTTGGAGCATCAGCTTCGATTAGCCCTCCTTTGACCTTACTCAACACTACGGTTGCTGAAGCGTTGACAGAAATGAATCAGCGACTGAAAAGTAAAACTGGTGGTAAAGCAGCTACAGCCGATCAAGTGCTCACCTTGATTCAAGAAGTTATTCGGGAAACAAAGAAAGTGCGTTTTGAAGGCAATAATTATGCAGAGGAATGGCATCGTGAAGCAGAGAAAAGGGGATTACCTAATTTAAGAACTACTCCCGAAGCACTCAAAGTTCTTGAAGAACCCAAAGTGCAAGAAATGTTAGAACGACATAAAGTTTTGACGAAAGATGAAACTCATGCTCGTTATCTTGTAAGATTAGAACGCTATATCAAGGTGCGATTGATCGAGCTAGAAACCTTAACAGATATGCTGACAACGCAAGTTTACCCTTCAGCGGTAAAAGCTCAGGAATTGCTAGGTCATGCCCTCAAGATGACAGATAAGTTTAATGGTCAAATTCCTGAATACCAATTGAAACAATTCCAGAGGGTCACTGCAAATTTAGAAAATTTATGTGCTGTGCAAGAGGAGCTTTCTCAATTTATTTTAGGCTGTCAACACACTCATAATGAAGATGTTC
>CAZFSQ010000042.1:0-10348 GCA_964521975.1 uncultured Oligoflexales bacterium
CGTATACTAAGCGCTAATAACGCTATAAGTAAAAAGAAACCAATAAACGGAAGAAATCTTTTCATCTATATTAATTTGACAATAAGCTTCTTCAATTTGATTTAATAATTTCGTATCAAGTGGTCGAATTCTCTCATCAAAAAAATTGAAAGGCAATATTGCATGTTCAGGTACTTTCTTTTTTTGTACGAGATCATTTCTGATTTGCCCAAGATAAGTTGATTTTCCTGCACGCCTGGGGCCAGTAATCACAACAGGTTTCTTCGACAAACTTAATACCGCAAGCTCTCTTGGAAAAAATTCTAAGTTTTTTAGGTACGCTTGATTTTCTAAAATGATTTCTTTGATTTGTTCTTGCAATTTATAATTCAACATCCATAAAAGTTATTCTACATAATTTAAACTATATCATAAAAGTTTAAAATCTAAAAGATAACTTCTTTTGAAGAATACGCCCTAAATAAAAATTAAAAAATAATTTCAAATATAAAAAAGCATCTTTGGAAATGATGGGAGGCTTTTTTTCTTGTTTGTTTATTCATAAACAATTTGTATGCTACAATTTATTGGCTGTTTTTATATGAGGGATTTATTCTTTGCCTAATGTTTTAACAAAAGACGGTTTTAGATTTTTCTTTTATAGTGCAGATTTTAGAGAACCAATTCATATTTATGTTGAATATGGTGATGGTGAGGCTAAGTTTTGGGTTGATCCCAACATATTTCTAGCATCTTCATATGAAATGAAAGCAAAAGATCTAAAGAAAGCTAGAATGATTATTGAAAATAATCGTAATTTAATAAAGGAAAAATGGAATGAGTACTTCCGCAATAAAAAATAAAGCAGAAATAGAATTCGTTGTGGCATTAAAAATTTTTTTTGAAAACGACATGATTTGTTTGCATCTGTCCGACGGCCGAGAAGTTAGAACGCCACTTGAGTTTTATCCAAGGCTTGCTAGAGCTAATAAAAAAGATCTAATGAAATATAGATTCATGGGGGGTGGCACAGGGATTCATTGGGAAACGCTCGATGAAGATTTATCCGTGGATTCTATCATAAATGGTAGAAAATCTTTTGAGTTTAATCCATAGAAGATCACCTCACGCCGCAATAACCGAATTTTCTTCCTCTTCACTCTCCTTCAAATCTGCCATAATTTTTTCTAACGTCGAAGGGCGATGAAATAAAAATCCTTGTACTAATTCAATTCCCATTTTTTGTAAGAGTTCAATTTCTTCCCAACGTTCGATCCCTTCGGCGAGGACGATCATTCCCGAACTTTTTGAGGCATCAATCAATCCCTTCACGAATTGCTGACGGCGAATATCTTGATCAATATGATCAATGAGGGAACGATCAAATTTAATAATCTCCGGTCGGATATTCATGATCCGTTCAAAACTTCCGTAGCCATTGCCAAAATCATCCGCCGCAATTCCAACGTTTTTTTTCGATAACTGTTCTTTAACTTTCAGCATAAGATCAAAATTGTTGACGGCCTCTGATTCGGATACTTCAAAAATAATATTTTGTCTTTGGGTTAAAAGGTTTTTAAATCGTTCGATGTGATAAAGATTACGCGGCAAAACATTGATCATCAATTTTCCGGGCAATTGAATACCATATTGAATCGCTTTAATCATGCATGTTTGATCAAGTTCCAGAGCAACTTTAGATGATTTGGCCATACTGAAAAGAACATCAGGGCGAAGATATTTCGTATCAAAATGCTCGGTGATACTTTTTCCCAATGCTGTTGTAATGCCATCTCCTCGCAACCGAATCAATGATTCAAATCCAAAAATAAAAGGCTTTAGTGGAGCTAGAGAATTTTGTTTTTGTGATTCTGTGATGACTTGTTTTGTTAGTTTTTGAGCTGAAAAAATTCCTTGAAAATTTGGAAATAAAAGATCGGTCGATTGGATAAGCCCTTGCATCAATTCTCGTTGATTATTTTTATATCGCACGATTTGAACTTCTCCCATTTCATTCGTGCGTTCAAGTAAGAGTTCAATCAACTCATGAGATTCCATGCAAGGGTTCTGCATCACACTGCCAAAACCAATTTTAATTTCTGGGAGTCGATGAATACAGTCAGGTAAAATTCGTTTGTCTTTCGGAGCAAACATCTCACGATACATGCCATTGCGTAAATGAAAGGCGAGACGATCCGCAATAATTTCCAAGGCTCCAGGTGCGGGGACTTTTTGTCCACTTCGCGGCGGTGACAGAATGACATAAAATAAATTGGCTTGTTCAATTTTTTGGCACACAAGGTCGCTTGTGCGTAAACAACCAGGATGGCCCCATTGTTCTACAATTAACATGCGTAAAATTTCTTGGATTCTTTGATATACGTCACTGCCATATTCAATACCAAGGGTACGATAACTGCTGGCATCAATGGTGATGAGACTTAAAGCCCCTTGCCTTTGCAACATTTGATAAATCATCTGATTCTGCCAAGGACTAATGGCTTTGCTGTGTTTTTTGCGATGAGATAATTGAAAAATACCATGCGTTTTAAGGGCAGCTAATATAGACGACAGTTCCGATTTAGAACGAATAAAATTTTCAAAACCAATAAATTGATCTTGGTCATGATTTTCTTGCTCAATTAAAATAATTGGAATTTTTTTATGTAAGTTTTTCAGAGATTCTTTCCATAAAATCATGGGAAATTGCTCCACGACAGGATCGACAATCAGAGCATGAATCTCAGAGTCAAAAATAACGAGCAGACTGTCATCATGGGCGGGTGATAAAACGCGAAAAGGAATTTTCGATGATTTAAAGTATTCTTCTAAATCATGCACCATGGATTGAGTTTGCGATAATATGGCTATCATAGTCTTAAGTTGTGTTCTCGGTATATTTTTTTATTTTTTTAGCGAATTGATTTTACAAAAACCAAAATTAAAATAAAAATAATTAAAATCAAATTCACAAGGAATGTGAATAAACAGTAAATTTTAAGTTTGAAAATTGTTATAATAGGGGTTTGTACCAAAATGATTAATTTTTGCACAGATCATCGCAATTTAGAAAATTAGAGTAATGAAAACAGCGTTTAGAAAATATCTCGAAGAAAAAACTAGCCAAGGATCATGGCGGATATTATTTCCTGAGAGTGAAGATGAACGGGTGTTGCAAGCGGCGGCGTTATTAATGGAGTTGAATAAAAATCTCGCTGTTCATTTATATGGCGAACCAAAAGAATTTTTGAAGAAATTTAAAAATCAAGTAAATTGGCTTAAAAGTTCAGGAGAAGAAAGTGTTTTAGTGCAGTCGGGAAGATTATTGCATGAGGGTAAAGTAGATGCGGTGCTTGCTGGTTCGATTGCTACGACGCGGGATGTTATTCGAGCTGCGATTGGTAATGTGGGTCTTGCTTCAGGGATTCGCACTGTGAGCGGCAGTTTTATTATGGACCCAACAAGTGAAAGTTTATCCTCCGTTCGATATCCTTGGGTTTACGCAGACTGTGGGGTGGTCATTCAACCAACCGCCAAACAATTATGCGATATTGCGAGTGAGTCTGTGAAGCTGCGAGAAAAAATCTTCCCGTCCTCTTATGGAGAAACAAAAGTTGCATTTTTATCTTATTCAACTTTAGGTTCGGGAGAACATGATTCTTTAATTCCTATTCGTGAAGCGATGAAATTATTTCGTGAAAAACATCCTGATGTGTTGATGGATGGGGAAATGCAATTTGATGCTGCGATTGATTCTGATATTGGAAAGAGAAAAGCTCCGAACTCACACGTTGCGGGTCATGCTAATTGTTTTATTTTTCCCGATCTTAATTCAGGAAATTTAGCGTATAAAATGACCCAACGCCTTGGACGTTTTCATGCCTATGGTCCCATTTTACAGGGATTAAATAAACCCTATAGTGACCTTTCCCGTGGTGCGACGGTGGATGATATCGTGGCTTCGGCAATGATTAATTTACTGCGGAGTAAATCCTGAATTATATCTATCAGACATAATATCTATCAGATATAATCATAACAAAGGACGTGATGAAGGCTAAATTTATTAATCGACATTTAGAACTTAAAACTCTTAACCAATCGAGAGCCAAACTCATCGTTGTATTTGGTAGAAGAAGAATTGGGAAAACAACGTTGATTGAAAAATGGGGAGAAGGAAAAAACTTTTCCTACACTCAAGCAATTGAAGGATCTGAAGTGGTTCAGATCGAACAGATGGTCTCTGATTTAAAAGCCATCATTCCTGATGGTATTCATCCGAGAACATGGAATGAATTACTCTCGTCTTTGAAACACGGGAAGGGCAGAAGAATAATTGTGTTGGATGAATTTCCATATCTTGTACGAACCAATGGGTCATTGCCATCACTTCTCCAAAAATGGGTGGATCATGATCAACCCAATGAAGTTCAATTAGTTGTTTTGGGATCATCTCAAAACATGATGCATAGTTTATTTTTAAACTCTACTTCACCTCTTTATGAAAGAGCGGACTTGATTCTTAAACTTGAACCGATGTCTTACAAACATTTTTGTGAAGCCTGTGATTATGACGCACTCGATATGGAAAGTTTTTTGAAATTTTCCATCATTGGCGGAATTCCTCGATATTGGACTTATATGAAAGGGCTTAAGAGTGTCATTGATCTTGCTGAACAATTATTTTTTGAAAAGTCTGCGAGACTTGAAGATGAACCAGATCGTTTACTGAAAGATGAAGAAATTGTTGGTCAGCAAGCAAAGGCCATTTTTGAAAGTATCGGACGTGGGGCTGCCAAGCCATCTGAAATCGCGGCTCGCATGGGAATACCTCAAACAGCCCTCTCGAAACCTCTTAGTATTCTTATTAATTCAAATTTGGTTAGCCGCATTCTCCCTTTTGCAGAAACTCCGCGTAATGCTAAAAAAACTATTTATACAATGGATGATTATGCTCTGCGTTTTTGGTATCAAGTTTATTCTCCCCACCGCTCACGTTGGAATCATTATGAGCGAGATTTTAAAATGAAATTAATTCGTGATCATGCATCCAAAGTTTTAGAAGATGAATATCGTAAACTTTTTCCAGAAGGGGCGAGATATTGGGAGGGTGATAGTATGGAATTTGATTGCGTTCGATATACTCCTAAGAATGTAAAGAAAATTATTATTACGGAAATAAAATTAAAACAGCTGTCTGAAAATTTAAAAACAAGTTTAGAAAAGGAAATAAGAGAAAAATTTTTAAGCTCCAAGTTAAGTAAAGTTTTTCAGTTAGACCATGTTGAAGTTTTGGGTGGAGAAGATATATTGTCGTGTTTAAATCGTTAAACTAAACTTTGTAATTATATGGGGAGTTAATTTAATGAGTCACAAAATTCCTTTTTTTGCTAAACGATTTGTTGCGGGGATTACTCTTGATGAAGCGATTCAAGCAGTGGAACCATTGCACGAGGGAGGGTTATTCACCAGTCTTGATATTTTAGGAGAGAATGTTACAAGTCGTGAAGAAGCCACGGGGCATTTAGCTGCTTATAAAAATATTGTTTCCGTAATTCATGAAAAAAAATTACCATCCAATATTTCCATCAAATTAACCATGCTTGGTTTAGATATTGATCAAAATTTTTGTCACGAAAATTTGACTCATCTGTTATAATTTTCACAATTACACGGAGAGGTTTTTGTGCGTTTATATATGGAAGGCACTCCTTACACACAAAAAACGATGGATTTATTTTTAGCAGCCCGTAAAAAATTTGATAACGTAGGAATTGTTTTGCAGGCATATTTACATCGTACATACAATGATATTCAAGAAGTTATGAAACATGGAGGACGCATTCGTCTGTGTAAAGGAGCCTATAAAGAAACACCGACCTTGGCATTTCAAAATATGAAAGAGATTCGTGAAAATTATTTGAAACTTGCGGAGCTTCTTTTAAACGATCCGCAGTATCATGCGTTTGCGACTCATGACGATTATCTCATTCATGCGACACGCCAAATGGCGGAACAAAAAAAACGAGCGAAAGACACTTTTGAATATCAGATGCTTTACGGGCTGAGAAAAAAAAGTTGGTTTGAGGCTCACGATTTTGGTTATCATTTTCGTGTTTATGTTCCTTTTGGTACGACGTGGTTCCCCTATTTTTCAAGACGATTACGCGAGCGTAAAGAAAATGTTTTGTTTATTTTAAGAAATTTGTTGCGAGATTAAAACACTGCCTAAATAGACAGCAATACTGTCAAAAGTGTCAGTAATTTGACACTTTATAACGCATCATAATTCTTTAATAATTTGAAATAATTGATATTTTTAAAAACCTATTTTTTGGCTTGCCTGTTGCAATGATATGGAGGTTCAAATCATTTTTTAATAAGGAGAATCAAAATGATGTTAAGAAGTATCGTGGCTATTGCAGGATTATCAGGAGCCGTTTTGTTGACGTCTTGCAGTCAAAATAAAAATTTGAATTCGAGTAGTTCGTTGAAACAAGATGAAAATAAAACAACAGCGAGATATTTAAATTTAGAAGATTTTAGCATTACTTATTATGAACCTAATCATAAATTTTATATTATTTGGGAACATGAAAATGAGGTTAGAGATGTTGTGCTAAATGTTGAAGGAAAAACTTTATCAACAAGAAGTATTATTCGTGTTGCTTCTGAAAAAATGGGATTGACAAGCGATCAAACTCAAATTAATTCAGATAAAAAAATTATCATTTCTTATAAGACATCGGATTCACAGGAAGAGAAAAAATCTTATATTAAAATCATTGGATCAACTAAAGAATTAGTACGTATCAACCAAGAAGACATCAATGAGAATGATTTTAAAAAACCTGTTCAAGACGATATGGTCCCAAATCCCCATCAGTTTGATTTAACGGATGTCGAAGCTCGTGTAATCAAATTAACGAATGAACATCGCGTAAGAAATAGTCTTAGTATTTTAAAGGTACATCCTGAATTGATGAAAGCAGCAAGAGGTCATTCTAATTGGATGGCATCAACCGGATATTTTCAACATAGTGGACTTCCCTATAATGAAAATATTTATTGGAATGCAGCCAATGCCGATGCTGCGGTGCAAGGATGGATATACTCTCCGGGGCACAATGCCAATATGTTGAGTGGTAACAGTTGGATTGGTGTGGGCGTGATGCAGGGTTATAATGGTTTATACTGGACCCAAGTGTTTTCTAATTTCAGAGAATAATAATTTTTAAGAAAAACTTTTCAAAATAAATTCAATTATTTTTTTACTGGCTTGTGATTTCTGGGCATCGTTACGATAAATGAGGCACACCCGATCTTCAAAATAGGGAGCATCGTGGTGAAAAAGTCGTAACTTTAATGATTGATTTTGCTCAGCAACACAGGCTGGTAAAATTCCAACCCCCACTCCCGCTGATACCATCGTGGCAATAGCTTCTAAACTTGAGCTTGTAATCATTCGATGAAATTTAATTTTTTTCTTTTGCATCATTTGTAAAAGGTGCTGTGTTTGTAGTAACGAAGGTTCATAAATCAAAACATTTTCTTCGCTATTTATTTTTTGTAGAGAACTTGGTTTTTCCGCAGTCCAAAATGTCACTCGATCTTTTTTTAATTCTTTAATGATCAGTTCAGGGTGTTGCACGGGATTAACAACAATTCCAAAGTCAATTTTAAAATTAATCACATCGTTAGCAATATTACGTGATAAATCGTGAATAAGTTTTATTTCTAGTTTTTTAAATTTTTCTAAGAGAGGATGTAAAAATTTTGGCAACGAATAAAGAGCCACCGACACATGACAGCCGATAATAAATTGCCCTGAAACTTCTTCATCATCTTGCAGGACTTCATTTTTAAGTTTGTCCCATTCTTCAAAAATAATTTTGCTACGAGTGACAAGTTTATGGGCATGTTTTGTTAGTTTCACACCCGTTTTACTGCGAATAAGTAATTGTACACCGAACTCATTTTCTAATCGTTGCACAGCGAGACTTAATGAGGGTTGGCTAATACCAATTCGTTCTGCGGCACGTGAAAGATTTTCTGTCTTTGAGATTTCGATGAGATAAGCAAGATCGGAGGGGGAGCTTTGTTTATTCATAAATTTTTAAAATTTTCTTAAAGCAATAAAGTTCATGTTAACTTGGTAATGATGATCTGCGATTTTTTCTAAGTGTTGAGAATTTTCATCAATCGCAAAACATTCAAAATGGTAGCTCTCTAAAAAAGATAAAACTTCTTTGGTTGAGCTACCAATGTTTTTTAATGCCCCTGGATTACATTCAAAAAAAATAGTGAGCGGGTGAGAAGAGTCTAACAATTTTTTCATTCCAGAAAATGCGAGTGGTTCTGCTCCTTCAATATCCATCTTAATTAAATTTGGAATCACTCCTTCTGAATCAGAAAAATCATCTATGGTAATTGTTTCAACTTCAATTTTTTTTATGAGTGAATTTCTTGGTGCAAGAATGCTGCTAAAATCAGATTGTCGGTCATCTTGCCAAAAAGAAATTTTTTGGTGGCTGGTGTTGGAAACAGCTTTTTCGACAACCGTAACATTGGAGATGTGATTTTCTGCTATGTTTTTTTTAAAATAAAATAAATTTCTAGGATGAACTTCAAATGAAAAAACTTTTTTACAATTTTTCCCTGCTAAAAGTGAATAACAACCCAAATGAGCACCGATATCAAAAACAATTAAATCAGGTTTCAAATAACTTTTAAATAATTCTATTTGTTTTGATTCTCTTTGATTTTGAGATACGGCTCTCAAAAATCCATAATCCAAAAAAGATCCGCTCAATTTAAAATTTTCAAAATTAACAGTTTTGTTTTTTACAAAAGCAGAAATAAATTTTTTGATAGTGCTTTTCATTTTGTATTGAATCGGTAATCGGTGATTGATAAATCCTCTGTCATCCCCAATGAGCACCGAAGGTGCGAGTGCCTGGGGATCTTTTCATTCTTGGTAAGATGCCCAGGCACTCCTCGCTTCGCGAGTCGTTGGGCATGACACCGGCCCATCTTTCACAGAGCAGTTATTTCATTTCCAAACTTGTAACTTGACATAAGAAAAACTATCCGTCACTATAATAGAAAATGGATTTTTGATATTTTTTCATAAATAGAGCATTAAGCTCGGTTTCTTTTCAAGGAGTCTATCCTGTTTTCTTTTTTAAAAAAGAAAATCTTAAGTAAAAAGTTAAATTACTTATCTCCTGTCCTTCTATTCTTCGTTACTGCCACATCATTTTCAGTTTCTCCCAGCAAAAAAAATATTTATGTCCCAGAAGAATTTGATTATTCATTTTACACAACGGATGTTTTGCAGTGGCGACATACTACATCAAAACTTGATCAAACCATGATGGGTGAAATGGCTAAAGAATTTCAGAATTTATTATGGGAAACAAAAGATCACTTGAATTTCGCCATGTATGGCGTGGAAAAACAAGATTGGCTCTTACAGACACTCAAACAATTGCTGACTAGGAAAAAATCTGAACAAGTCCTAATCAACGCAGTCATCGACCAAAAAGAAGGAAAGTATAAAGAGTGGGAACCTCAAAATTTTACCTATGAAGATACCATTATGTTGCCTAAAATTATTGGTGAACAACATGTGGTTCCAGATTTAAATTTAAAAAATCAACCTCGATCTGGTTCCATCATGCATAATAAATTTGTGGTGTTTGATCAAAGAGCTGTTTGGCTAGGGTCTACTAATTTTAGTCTGACTTGTATGGGGGCAGAGTATAACGCCAATTCATCGGTGTTAATTCGCTCGAAACTGTTAGCGAATTATTTTCAAAAAGAATTCGATCAAATGTATCAAGAGAAAAAATTTTCAGGGAGTAAGTTAAATAAGTACGGGATACCAAGTTTTGAATTTAAAGATGGAACTTTACTCTCGGTTTATTTTTCTCCGCAAGATAATCCTATTCAATCAGCCGTTCTGCCCTTTATTAAGAATGCGAAAAAAACATTAGACATCGCTATGTTTTTTTTAACCGACCATGATGTATTAGATGCATTGATTGAAGCTAAGAAAAAAAGAAATGTGAAGATAAGAATTATCAATGATGCTCTCGCCAATGCTCATGAGTCATCTAAAAATCCCTATTTGGTATCGAATGGTATCGACGTGAAAATTGAAAATTGGGGTGGCAAGATGCATATGAAATCAGCTGTTGCGGATGGTAGTAAAGTTTTGATTGGTTCGATGAATTGGTCTAGTGCGGGTAGTTTGGTGAATGATGAAAGTACGATTGTCATAGAGAATAATCACGAGTTCGCTCAAGAGAATTTAGATTATTTTAATCTTTTGTGGGATGATCTGATGGTGAATGGTAACAAAAAT
>CAZFSQ010000043.1:0-10269 GCA_964521975.1 uncultured Oligoflexales bacterium
TTCTTTTAGTCTCTTCATAATTTTCCGCTTTTAGAAAAAAATAAAAAATTTTTTGAACTTATTATCCGAAGAAATATAAAATCAAACGGTCGATCTTCCGTCTGGATTAATGATCTCCCTGTTGCTCTACAGACTTTAAAAGAAATTGGTTTAGCCCTCATAGATATTTCTTCTCAACATGAAAATCAAACTCTCCTTAATATCAAAGAGCATTTGCTATTAGTTGATTCCTTCATTAAAGATCATCATGTTTTGACTCAATATCAATTGGCTTGGGAAAAAACTTTTGAAAAATATAAGATGCTCGTCAAAAAAATTAATGCTGTCACTAAAGAAAAAAATGAATTGGATTTTTTACATTTTCGTCTAAGGGAGTTTAAAGAGTTTTCTCCCTCAGAAAATGAATATGAAGAAATCATCGCTAAAGTAAATTCTCAAAGCTCCATTCGTGAAATGAGCCAAATCATCGAAGAAATTCAATCAGGATTTGATCAGTTCCAAGGAGAGAAATCGTTTGCAAGTTGGATCAAGAGTAGTATTAAAAAATTGGATCAAATATCTAATGCCACCAATCTCACCGTATCTCAGCTTAAGGAACTTTTGCACGAGATCGCTCATCAGTTAGATGAAGCAAGTTTTTTATCGAGCCAAATTTTGTCTCAAATCGAAATTGACCCCGCCGAACTAGAAAAGTTTGAAGAACGTATTGCTCGTTACCAATCCTATTTTAGAAAATTTGGTATTACATCAAGCAATGAACTACTAAGGGAAGTTCAACAAATTGAAGAAAATATTTCAACGATTGAAACATTTCAAACCGATGCTGAAATGATTTGTCATGAGATTTTTCAAGAGGCGTTACTATTAAAAAAAATGGCGGAATCACTACATCAAGAACGTCTACGTGCAGAAAAAAATATGTTTCATGCTATTGGAGAAGAACTCAAAGATCTCGGTATGAAAAATTGTCATCTGGCGATGGAATGGCTACCCTCACAAACTGTTTTGGAGTCGCTTCAATTAGATATATTATCACCCTACGGTCAAGAGGAGTTATCAAAAGCACTCGATATTCTTTCTGAATTAAATTTGAATGGTTCGCATCAATGTCAAATTTTAATGTCTGCCAATCAAGGAGAGTCTTTAATTCCTCTATCGAAAGTCGCTTCGGGTGGAGAACTCTCACGGATGATGCTCGCCTTTAAAAAATCTTTGTCGAAGTATTTAAAAACAATTTTATTTGTTTTTGATGAAGTAGATACAGGTGTATCAGGTCGCATTGCCGAGGCGATCGGCAAAAAAATTTTAGAACTCTCGCAGACGACACAAATTATCTGTATATCGCATCTCCCTCAAGTAGCGGCTTTTGCTCAATCGCATTTTAGAGTCTCAAAAAAACAGGAACATCAACGTACAGTATCGAAAATTGATTGTTTGAGCGAACAAGAAAAAACAGAAGAAATTGCCTCTTTACTATCTGGAAAAACAATTTCCGATTCTTCAAGAGAACAGGCGAAAAAGTTAATCAAAGATTCTAAGATTTAGTTTTTAATTTAATAAAATTTATCACGACCAATAAAAAGCACATTCCTGCAAAAATCCACCCTATCAACCAAAAATTTTTTCGACCTTGTGGCAAATCAACAATTTTAATTTTTAAATTACTCCCGCTTTCAATTTTTTCAATGGTGATCACATTATATTTTTCATGAGCATTTTTTTTGCTGTTGGATAGATATTCTTGGTTCAGTTGAATATCTTTTAGATTAAAAGAATTTTGCGGCCAAATGACTGAAAGTTCATCAAGTGGGAAGGGAATGTTTATCTCTAAATCATTCACGATATCGTCCATCTTTATTTCAAAATAATAACTGATGAGGGTTTGGCCAGGAGGAAATGTCTTCGATAAAAATAATCCTCCTCCGTCTAATTTAACATCTTCATTGATCAGCCCCTCTTCAAAACCAAAATTGAGGGTGTTTTTAGGAAGCGGAATTTGCGTATTAAATAATTTCTGCTCCGCTAAATTATTTTCAATAGAAAAAACATAATTCCCCCAAATTTTTTCTAAATCAGGACGCAAAGATAAGAGATGACGCTTTCCAATAGAAACTTCCTCTGCAAAGAGTGACGATGAAAAAAATAGTAATATAAAAAGTTTCACCGGTTGCGGTCCAATCTTTGTGAACAATCAACATATTGATTGATAAGAAATTCAGCTCTTTTCTTCCACTCTTTTTGATTTAAAAAACCACCATGAAAATTTTTTTCTTCTTGAATAAATTTTTCTAAAATCATCTCTCGCATCTTTTCAAGAGAAGATACATCGGACAAACTCCACACGTCCAATAATTTTTCTTCTCGCAAATTTTTAATAAACGGAACCATCAAAACGATAAAAACAGCCGCTGAAATCATGCTAATGGTAATCACCTCAAGCATAGTTTTTTTTCTCTTTAAGTAAATTCATCATCTCATCAATGATCTCTTCACGAGAACGAACTTTTTTAGCTGAAACAGGAATTCGCCTCCTTCGCAGAATCAGCCATACACCCAAAGGACCAAATGATAAAATGAGAATAGGAAACACCCAGGCAAGATACGAAAATCCTTCCTTCGGTGGTGCTCGTAAAATCCACGGACCATATCGCTCTGTAAAAAACTTTAAAATGTCTTCTTTGGGCATTCCTTCATTAATTTTATCCTGTACGGTTTTTTTGATTTGCAAAGAAAATGGAGCGTCTGAATCTAGGACACTTAATCCCGTACATGTAGGACAACGAAGTTCTTTAGCAACATCATTAAACTCAACACCATTATCACTCTGAGCAAAAATAATTTCCGCGAACATAAAAAATAAAAAAAATATTTTTTTACGACAACAAATCAATTTCTTTTCTTCCTCGATAGGGATCAAAAAAACAAATGATCCCTCCTATGACCAATATAAATGCACTGATCCAAACGATCCGCACTGTATGATTAATGTGCATTTGCAAGGTTACATTACCGCCATGTTTTTTTTCAAAATCTGAAAGCACAATATATAAATCGTGCCATATATTTCCTATGACCCCCACCTCATGCATGAGTTCAGGTTTGGTAGGGTATTTACTTCGCGTGGGAATAATTTCACCTAATTTTTTTCCATCCCTCTCAACATCTAAGGGGGCTTCTACTAACATGGCATTATCTTTTTCCACCATGTTGATTCCTTTGTATGTAAGTTGATAACCATAGAACTCTGTCTGATCTCCAGGTTTTAAAATAATTTCTTTAGTGATTCCTCGATAATTACCTAAAAATCCTAGAATGGCTAAGAGTCCCCCCACATGACTTGTCCATGCTCCGAGATAACTTCGATTTTTTCTAAATAATAAACTCCACTGAAACCTGAGGCTTTTGCATTTCAAATAAAAATCTCCCACCAGACATAAAAAAGACCACGACACTAAATACATTCCTATAAGTTGTGCGATAAAAACAAAATTTTTATCTGTAGACAACACATCGCCAAAATAAATAAATGAATAAGAAAGTGGAAAAGCTAAAATCACAGCTCCTAAAATTATTTTTTTTGCCCCCGGCACAAATGACGATTGAAACTGCATTAAATTACCAATGGCTACCATAATAATAATCCCTAAACCAATATAAGGTGAAAACGAATTAAAATAGGGAGCTTGTACCGAAATTTTTTGTTTCCCAATGGCTTCAGAAAAAATGGGAAATAGTGTTCCAATAAATACAATCGTCGCGAGAGCTAAAAATAAAAAAATACCCAACGCCATCGCGGATTCTTTAGAAAATCCCCACACCTTTTTTTGATTCGTCGGCACAATACTATTCGCTCGAAAAAAATATAAAATAAGAGAGATCGTAACGATTAAAGAAATAAAAATTAAATAATTTGGGCCAATCGGTGATTCCGCAAAAGAATGGACGGAGCTTACCACTCCTGAGCGAGTAATAAATGTTCCAAGAAAACTTAAAAAGAATGCCAATATTGAAAGAAGAATACTCAGTCGCTTAAGCTGTCCAAGTTTTTCTTGAATAATTAAAACATGAAGCTGAGCTGTCATGACAATCCAGGGCATGAACGAAGCATTTTCGACGGGGTCCCATGCCCAATATCCAGCCCAACCCAACTCCACATAAGCCCACCGCCCCCCTAAAATGATGGCTGCGGTCAAAAAACACCACCCAAATAACGTCCATCGTCGCACCGTTTTTAACCACCCCGCAGAAATATCACCGTAGGCAAGTGTGGCCATGCTATATGCAAAGGGAATAATAAGTGTCGTATAACCTATAAACAAACAA
Source organism: uncultured Oligoflexales bacterium (assembly GCA_964521975.1). Classification (GTDB taxonomy): domain Bacteria; phylum Bdellovibrionota_B; class Oligoflexia; order Oligoflexales; family CAZFSQ01; genus CAZFSQ01. The sequence goes on from CAZFSQ010000043.1 coordinate 4,324, forward strand.
GGGGGATGAATCGCCATATAGGGATTTTGGAGCAACGCATTCAACCCCGCACCATTACTTGGTTCCGGGTACTGCAATAAAAATGGATCGGAAAAAGAGATAAGAAGAAAATACATCCAAGAAAGTACCGCTTGAAAGGTCGCTGATACCATAGGCATCAAATGTTCATTGATAGGAGCATATGTCCAAATGGCTACCGTCGTGACGATTGAAATTAAAAGGGTCCATAAAAAGTGAGACCCCTCAAGAGCTGACCAAAAAGCAGAAAAGGTATAAAAAAATGGAAGATCGTCGCTCGAATTTCGAGCAATATACCCGACGGAATAATCTCTTTGAAAAAAAAGAATCACAAGAATAGTTGCCGCGATAAGTGAAAGAATGCTAGTTAGTGTAATTGAGAATTTTGCGGAGAGAAAAAATCTCCGGTTTTTAAGCTTTATCGAAATAAGCGAAGCCAGTGTCCCGTAAAAAGAAAGAACTGCACAAAGAAACAACAAGTAGAAACCATAATGAGCCAGCATCTATCTAATGTATTCATTCATACCCTCGGCTGTAAAGTAAATAGTTACGATAGCTCCACTTTATCTAAACAATTTCATGAAAAGGGTTTTCAAATTGTTGATGCAATTGGTAAGGCTCAAATTTCTATTCTGAATACTTGTTCTGTAACTGAGAACGCTGAAAAGGAAGCTCGCTACTTACTCCGACGTTTTCGGCGTGAAAATCCTGATTGTAAAAATGTTGTCATTGGCTGTTATGCTCAAACCAACTCAAAATCACTATCTGATTTAGATACAATAGATTTTATTATCCCTAACGAAATTAAAGAGCAGGTTTCAGAATTAGTTTATGAAAAATTTATTACTAAATCATTGGGCGATAATAAATTTCCCCAAACACAAAAACCTGTCGCCGATAACCGACAAAGTCATTTTAAAAGTTCTCTCCTGCTTTTTGATGATGTAGCCAAAGATCGCACACGACCCTTTGTTAAAATTCAAGACGGGTGCAATAACTTTTGTGCTTATTGTCTTATCCCCTATGCTCGCGGAAAAAGTCGAAGCGTCGCTCCAGATATTGTCTTAGAAAAAATTTCAAATCTTATTAAAACTGGAGCTAAAGAAATTGTTCTCGCAGGAATTCATTTGGGAGATTATGGCGAAGATTTTGAAAGTAAAACAACACTAGCAAAAATTCTTGAAAATATTTTAAGTCTAGCACCCGATTTTCGTATTCGTATTTCATCACTTGAACCCATGGAGTGTACGGATGAGTTTTTAGCGTTAATGAAAAAATATCGTTCGCGTTTTTGTGATCATTTTCATTTACCGCTTCAATCAGGCTCGGCTGAAATTTTAAAAAAAATGCGAAGACATTATACCCCACAAGAATATTTTGAAACGCTCGAAAAACTGCGTTCAATTTTTGACAACCCCTCTCTTGGAGCAGATGTGATTGTTGGTTTTCCTGGTGAAACAGACGACCATTTTCAAGAAACCGTCGAATTTATTTCTCTTTGCCAGTTATCTTATCTCCATGTCTTTCCCTATTCTAAAAGACCCAATACATTGGCCATGAAATTACCCGATCATATAAGCCAAGAAGTTATTAAAGCACGCGGAAAAATATTACGAGACCTTTCAAAAAAACTTGAATATGAATTTGCTTCACAGTTTATCGGTCACACTTTAAGTGTCGTCTGGGAAAACGAACACGACAAATCTCAAAGACCTCTCGGTCTTTCATCTAATTATCTTAAAATTGCGTGGCCCTATTCACACGATATTCCGAAAGCTGGAGAAATTTCTCAAATTAAAGTCAAAGGATTTTTGGATGATAAAATTCTTTGTGGAATCGAGATTTAATAAAAAAAAGAGCCTTTCCCTCTTTACGGAGAAAGGCTCTTTTTTTAGATTCGATTTAATTATTTTTGATCATGACTATAGATATAAACAGGTTTCTTTTGCTTACGTTCAATCTTAACATCGACAAAAATTTCCCCTTCATCTTCTTTAAGATCAGAAACTGGTTTTAAAACAATTTCTGCTCTTGATTTTTGTCCTGCGACAACTTCTACTTTAGCTTCTCCTCTTAAAACTTCTCCACCCATAGGAGAGAAATCAAGTTCTAGTTTTAGGACATAATGACCTTTAGGGATTTTAGACAACTCCAAGGGTCTTCGATGTGGGTGTTGCGGTTCAGGCATTGGTACTGGTCCGACACAGCCACCTTTAACGTCTATACATTTTACTGAATTGTGTAACATAATTTCTTCTTCACTCAACACATGTTCTTTCCTATCGGGTCTACGACCTTCGATCATTTTTTCTAAAGAAAATTTTGTGTCGTTATATTTTGGATCAGGCTGAAGAGATAATTTAAAACCACGCGGTTTCATCATATGATCCTCATCATGAAAATTATCTGAAGGTAAACTTAACATGATCCCACCATACTCTTCAGGTTTTGGATCAACGGGTCTTTCATCAATTGATTTTTTTCGGTCCCCTTTATTTTCTTCAACTAAAATATCCGCACCTTTTTTACTTCCGTTTTTTTCTTCACTACCTTTTCCTTTAAGATAAACATCACCACATCCTGCAACAGCTAAAGCAATACTGCCTAATACTAAAATCTTTGTTGCGTGTGAAATTTTCATTGAACCCTCCATTAAAGTTATAAAAGTCTTAAATCACTGGTTATAAAATGCTTATCGGTTTTTTTAGAAATTACTTTAGAAAAAATTGGGACTCTTAAAAAGAGCTGGGCAAGTCTTAAGGAATCTCGATAGTTATGAGAATATTTTTAAAAGCTGGGGTCTTAGAATTGGGGTCAACTTGACGAGAAATTAAAGCGTTAGCTTCTGGATAATACATCGCGGCATTAGTTTCTTTAATACTAAAAGCTTTAACCATAATATTCTTCAATACTCCGGCAGGACCCCTCACATGAACAGATTGAGAGTCTTTTAATCCCAGCCTTTCCATATCTTTAGAATTGAGCAAAATAACGCGACGAGAAACCTGATCGCGATAAATATCTTCTTCTTCAAAAACTACAGTATTAAATTGCCCTTCACTTCTAATGGTCATCAGTTGAAATTCATTTTCTTTGTTACATAATTTTTTAGGAATAGAGTGAAATTTAAATTGAGCTTTTTTTGAAGAAGTAAAAAAAACAGGTTCATGTAAAATTCGATTTTTAATTTGAAATTCTTTTTTCGCTTTATCAATTTCTACAAAGGATTCAAAACCAGGAATTACTTGAGCAATTATTTTTCTGATGTCTTGATGACTATTAAAAGATGCCCATCCACTCGCCAGCTCGCGGAGCCTACTCCTCGCTTCGCGAGTCATTGGGCATGACAAGCGAAGATCTACGCGACGAAAAATTTCAGAAATAATTTCAACTTCTGATTTCAAATTTTTATGTCGAGAAATTCCACCCTCACTCAATCTCACATAACTGAACATAGATTCTTGGGTCGTCGCTTCTCGTTCTTCATCGCGTGCTAAGACGGGTAAGATCAATGTCTCTTGCCCAAGACCATGAGCGTGACCTGTATTAAGCGTCGTATTTAAATAGACCAACATCGAAATTTTACTCATGGCATCTTCTGCAAAATTGCTATCTGGATTAGAACCAAAAAGATTCCCTCCAAGACAAAAAGCAAAATCCATTTCTTTTCTGTGCGATGCCTCGATACAGCCCATCGTATCATGGCCTTTATGACGAGGAAGCTCATAACCAAGATCGGTTAATTTTTTAAAAATGGTTTCTTTTAGTTCTGGAGTAACCCCCATAGTTCCCATTCCTTGGACATTGCTATGGCCACGGATAGGTAACAACCCCGCTCCTTTTTTTCCAACCATCCCACGTAAAAAAGCAAGACTTGCAATGGCCTCAACGTTAGCCACACCATGAAGATGGTGAGTGATCCCCATCGTCCACGCAAAAATTACTTTTTTGGAACTGGCATATATTTTTGCTATCGCAATTATTTTTTCTATTGCAATTCCAGAATTATTTTCAATTTCTTCCCAAGAAATTTTTTCTATCTGACTTTTAAAATGTTCAAAACCTTCCGAATAATTTTTTATAAAATTTTCATCGCATAAATTATTTTCAATTAAATATTTTCCCACACCATGAAAAAAAGCAATGTCTCCCCCAATATGAATCTGAGCATATTCATCGGCCAGCGACGTTCCAAAGAATAAACTGCGGATATTGGATGGAACCTTAAACTTGATGAGTCCTTTTTCTAAGAGAGGATTAACCACAATAATTTTTCCACTACGATTTTTTAGTCTCATCAGAGAGGTCATCATACGAGGATGATTGGATGCAGGATTTCCTCCGATAAGAAACACTCCATCACATTCTTCGAGATCGTCGAAAGAAACCGTGGCTGTTCCAACACCGACTGTATTGGTTAAACCAACACCGCTTGCTTGATGACAGTAGTAAGAACAATTATTGATATGATTCGTCCCATAGATTCGTGCAAAAAGTTGCAATAAAAACCCAGCTTCGTTAGAACTTCGTCCACTAAAGTAGAAGAATGATTTTTGAGGATGCGTGTTTTTTAATTTTTCAGAAATTTTTTGAAAAGCTTCATCCCATGATATCGGTTGAAAATAATTTTCGTTCTTCGGTAAGTAGAGCGGGAAAGAAATTCTTCCACACGATTCAAGTTGCTGCGATGAAAAATTCTTTAAATCATGAATAGAGTATTTTTTAAAAAAACCCTCTGAAATCCCTTCTTGCATATCGGATAACTGTGCTTGCAATGATTTTTTACAAAACTCTGGCCAATGTCCTGCTTCATTTTTCATTCCACCCTTTTGCCCACCCATGCCAAGAGCACAAGTTTTACAAGCATTTTTTGACCACATAGATTTTAATAATTTAAGCGTCCCAACTTTTTGGGCAATCTTAAGTGTGTAGCGAATGGCTTGCCAACCACCTCCCGATTTAACTTTCCGCATTTTGTTTCCAGAATTCACTTAAGATGATTCCACTACTTACTGAAACATTTAAACTACCCACATGGCCTGAGCCTGGAATAAAAAAAGTTGAATCTGATTTTTCTTTGATATTTTTTGCAACACCCGAAATTTCATTTCCAAGAATAAAAACAAGAGGCCCTTTTTCATTTTGAAGATTCATTTTATATAAGTTTATTTTGCCATGAGCTGAGGATGAAAAAATCTTTGCATGATATTTTTTAATTTCTTGAAAGAAAATATCCCACTTGGGAATTTCGATCAGATCCACAAATTCGATCCCACCTTCCGATACACGAGCAAGCGAACCTGAAATTTTCGCAAAGTTTTTTTGTTCGCTTAGTAAATAAGAAATATTAAAATGAGCTGCTGTTCTGACAATCGCTCCCACGTTATGGGGATTACCCACGTTATCTAAATAGAGAACGGCTTTATTTTTTAGTGCTCCCGAAGAAAGTTCTAAAAGAAAATGATCCCAATTTTTTTTCTCTGGGTTTTTACATAAAAAACAAACCCCCTCGTGATGCGTAGAACCTGTAATCTTTTTTAGATCATCCTTAGAAACAACGTGATACGCTTTTTTTGTTTTAGCACACCATTTAAGTAATTCCGAAAAATTTTTAAGCTGCTCTTTGATCAAATAAACACGAATGATATTTTCTCGATGTTTTTGCACGATAGATTGACATGCTTGAAAACCATAGAATTTAGATTCGTTTTTAGATTTGTACAATTTATCCATTTATAAATTCCTATAGACATCTTTACGATGGGCAACTTTCACAACCCAAACAACCAATCCATCCTCAATAATAGAATAGATAATGCGGTAGGGACCTTTGCGAACTCTATATTTATCTTCGCCAGATAATTTTTCTGATCCTGATGGTTTTGGGTTTGTTGAAAGCAATTCAATTATTTTTAAAATTAGCTTTAA
>CAZFSQ010000044.1:0-10239 GCA_964521975.1 uncultured Oligoflexales bacterium
ACCTTATAGCATCAAAACCTTTAAAAAGAAGACTTTTTAGAGTGAATTCGAAAATTAACTTAAAAAATTTTTATTCATGACGAACTCTCTCTTTGTGTACTGTTTGTTCTTAAAGGAGAAATATAAAAATGATTCTAGGAAAAATAATAGATTTAGCACAAGGGGATAGTCGATTTATAAAAATTCGTGACCAATACGGAAATGATTATTCGGTGGGTCGTGAGGATATTTCTGACGATGCACGCGAAGGCGACCAGGCAGCCTATCGTGTCGAATTTTCAAGTAATATCGGCAGCCCCCTCACTCTTAAATCTATTGAGTAATGTAAGCCAGATTTTTTTTAGATTTTAATTCAGAAACTTTGGATAAAATTTCTAGTTCTTTTTTATTAGTAATTTTTGCCAGTTCTACTCTTAAAAGTCCTCTCTGATAAAGCAGTTCACTTTCTTCACCTTTAAGCTTTCCCAGCTCATATCCGCGAATAATTGTTTGAATTTTAATATTGGCTTGAGCAATGGAAAAACCATAAAGACTCACAAAAAAGAGACTCAACAATAATTTCCAATATTTTTTAATTCGATTTAACATTTTAAATCTCCTTGAATTTAAATTTTTTCAATCACACGCAACTCTGCTGAACGTGATCGACGGTTTTTTAAAATTTCTAGCCTTTTGGGTTTAATGGGAAATGGTTTGATGATTTTTCCTAGAATTTTTTCTTCGGTTAAAAATATTTCATCTCTAATTTTCCCTGCTAATCTTTTAAAATAATTCTTCACTAATCGGCTCTCCAGGGAATGAAAAGAAATAATTCCTAAACGACCTTGGGGCTTTAGCATAGAAAAACCATCTTCCATCAATTTTCTTAACTCATCTAACTCTTGATTGACTTCAATTCTAAGAGCTTGAAAAACTTTCGTGGCAGGATGTTTTCGGCTTTTGGTTTTATAGTGCAAAGAACGAGTAATAATTTCTACAAGATCTTTGGTTGTTTTAATTTCTTTTTTTCTTCTTGTGTCTATTATTCGATCCGCGATTTGCCGCGACTTCGGTTCTTCTCCCAATTCCCAAAATATTCTCGCCAGCTCTTCCTTACTCTCCGTCATTAAAATTTCCTCAGCAGTTCTTAATGATATATCTTCTGCATTCATTCTCATGTCGAGAGGTTCATCATTTTGAAACGAAAACCCTCTTCCAGAATTATCTAACTGTGGTGACGAAACCCCAATATCTGCATAGATACGATCCACTTCTTTAATATTAAATTTTTCTTCACAAACTTTTTTCACTTGAGAAAAATCTCCGTGACAAATATAAAAATTTTCATCGGATAACTTCATTTCTTCTTTTATTTTTTCGGCACTTTGAATGGCGTCTTTATCGCGATCAAAAACAATAAGCAATCCATTCGGTAGAATACTTTTCAAAACTTCTTTCGCATGGCCCCCACGACCGAAAGTAGCATCTACGACTATTTGCCCCGATTGAAATTCCATGAACGTGAGCAATTCGTCTTTTAATACCGGAATATGAATTTGATCCATGATTTTATAACTTATATTATTAGAGTATCATAATTTACATCGAGAGCGTTATCTTACTGGTTACGTCAAATATTTGACATGTTTTTTTATCCTGTGACCATGATAAAATAAAAACATGATGAAAAAACTTTTTTTAATTTTTGCTCTTTCTCACCTTTCCACATTTTCTTTTTCTCGCAGCGTCTATGTCAATGGTAAAGATGTTTCCTCCGTCAAAGGTCAATTCATGAAAAATGTTTCTATTCGGATTGATGATCATGGAGATATTTATATTGATGCCCCTCAATATCAAATCATTGAAGAAGATTCTTATGTTCCCCTTTCTTCTATGACGCAAAAACAAAAAAAACAAGTTCTCCCAGAGCATCGAGCGGAGCCGATTCCTATTGCCAAAAATGATGAGAAAAAAATAATTTCGGAACCATCTCCAGCAGCACCCATACCTGTGCCCTCAGCTACATTATCATCTCCTCTTCCGGTTCCATCACAAAATCCTTAAATGAATTTAATTGAATTTAAAGACCTAGAAAAAAACTATTTTGATCTGCTTAAAAAAATTTCGCTCGTTCAGACTCAAACGATTCCTACAGTTATTGCTGTCAGTAAAAATCAACCCTCAGAAAAAATTCGTTTCCTTTATTCTTTAGGACATCGCCACTTTGGTGAAAACTATTTTCAAGAACTCATGGAAAAACAAAATCAATTAAACGATCTAACTGAAATTAATTGGCACTTTATTGGTAAACTTCAATCCAACAAAATAAAAAAAATTGTAGAGCACACTCACTATATTCATTCTTTGTGTGAAGCTCATCACGCCGAACTTATATCCATGTCTTCTATCCCTGTTTTTATTCAAATAAATTTAAATAACGAATCTTCTAAATCAGGAATTCATTTATATGATGTCCCATCTTTTTTAAGCTCTCTTGAAAAATTCTCTTTAAATATTTTGGGTGCGATGGCTATTCCTTCGCAAAACTTTTATCAAAATGAAAATTTTGATAAAGCCCTCTTAGAGCCTGTCCCATCCTCCTATATTGAGTTTTCCACTTTAGCAAAATCCGTTGGAAAAGGATTTCTTTCCATGGGGATGACTCATGACTGGATCTATGCATTAAGAGCGGGGGCCACCCATCTTAGAATTGGCGAAGGGATCTTTGGCCAAAGAAATTACACCCGCTAGGAAATTTTTTCCTAAAGTTTTTTAAATCCCAACCGAAAAACTCTTTGAGGCTATTTTGATTTAATTTTTTTGATACAAAAAATTTTGCTAGGGAGAGCAAACTTATGAAACGAATCTTTAATAAATCGGCGTTACTTATTTTTTTAAATGTCACAGTCACTCTCTATCTTCCCTCTTGCTCATCTACTGAATCAGATGATGAATCTTTAGAGTCTTCTGAAGAGGGAGCTGAGAATGAGGAAAGTGATACAGCAGAGGGCGGTAATGAGCAAGGGACGGAAAATACTGCTGAAGAGGGAAATAATAGTAACAGTGGTGAAGATGTAAATAACGCAACCGAGAATGAATTTAACAATCAAGCCGCTGCTCCGACCGAACAAACGGCGGAACAACCTATCGAGAATGCTCCCATTGAAAATCAAGCTTCTTCTGATACTTCCGCCAATACACAATCAGCTATCGAAAGCACCCCAGTAGATACAGTAGCTCCAGCAGCAACAGAATTAAATACTCCATCTTCAGGTGGCGTTGTACGCTATATCACAGCTGATGTCTCAGGACGCAATCAGCCTAATCAATCAGCTTCTTCCGTCGCTCAGTATGAAAAGGGGGATCATCCTCTTGTTTGGGAAGAGGGAGAATGGGTAAAAACAGACCGTGGAGTTTATGTCCCAAAAACTGCCATTTCTCAAAAAGCGGTCGGTCGTAATAAAAACTCAAAAGGCTGGAAATAGGTAAAATAAATTCTTTTTCAATTCCTCTATTCTTGGTAGATTTCTAAACTTATGGGAACTCTAGCCAGTAATCTATTCATTAAAGACATCACTAAAATTGATTGTGCGATCTTTGATCCTGCCATTGGAATTTTAGGCCAATCCTGGATCATGGATGTGATTATCAATGGTGAATTAGACAATAACGGTTTTGTTTATGACTTTAGTAAATTAAAAAATCTGGTTCGGCAAACAACAAAACAAACCATCGACCATGCACTCTTATTGCCCGTCTCTTCACGGGCTGTTCATTATAAAGAAGTTGGTAATGAAGAATTTTGGCAACTTCACGCTTGTTCTAAATTACTCGAAAGAGATTTTATCTGGGAATATCTCTGCCCCAAAGGGGCGACCTTTCCCATTCACGCTGTTGCAATTAAACCTGCTTTAGTTGAACAAGAGTTTTCTAAAATTTTGAAGCATCGTCTACCAGGAGAAATTTCTTCTGTGCAGGTTTTTTTACGCGAAGAAGTCCTCGCTCAAACTGAAGCATCTTTTCGCTATACTCATGGTATTCGTGGTCATGAAGGATTATGTCAAAGACCTTTTCACGGACATAGAAGCCGTATCGAAGTTTACGTTAATAAAGATCGTCGTCCTGATTTGGAACAATATGTTGTTCGCGAATTATTTGACTCTAATATTCATATCGCTTCTTCATCGCAGATATTATCCGGTCCAGCGGAAGTAGGACGAAGATTAGAAACATCCGACCCGGTCAAACTTTCTTATGTTGGGTCACTTGGAAGATACGAAGCCATCGTCCCCTCCAACCGACTTTTTGTGGTTGATGGAGATACCAGCATCGAATGTATTACGTTACAAATTTCTAAAGACCTTGAAACGAAATTACCTCCAAGGTCTCACTTGAAAGTCCTAGTCAATGAAGGCATTGACAAGGGGTCATTTTTTGAGGGAGATCTTTCTTAGTAAAAAACAGCTTGTGAATTTAAATCAAAAGTTTCTATAAATATCTTTTCTGTGTCCAATACGAATAATTCTAACAATTAATAATTCATTTTGGGGTGAATAGATTATTCTATAATCTCCCACCCGAACTCTATAGTGATTTTCTTTTCCCCGCAGTTTCTTAAAATAAATTATTTCTGAAAATGGATTAATACTAAGAATTTCTAGTGCAGAATCAATCTTGATTTTTAAACTCTTACTTAATTTTTCATATTCTTTAAAGGCAGATTTTTGAAAAACTATTTTATATTTTATGTTATTCACGACCCTTCCACGCAACTTCAGTTTCAAATTCACGAGCCTCAATAATTTCACAATCCATGATGTCTTCAAGTGTATCTAAAATAGCATTTTCGACAAAATGATTGATGCGGATGCCTCGCTTTTGACAAAACCTTTCTAATAATTCTTTAGTTGGTTTTGAGAGCGTAGTAGAAAAACTAACCGTAGTTTCTTTTTGATGCTTTAATTCTGGTTTAGAACGAGCCATACCCATACTCCTCATGTTTAATATTTATATATCATTTTTAAACATGAAAGTAAAATTTCAAAAACTAAACAACGTTTTTGTAGAAAAAAAAGAACCCCTGTCAATATTTCTATCAACAAGGGTTCTTTTTTAAAGATGAAATTCTTTCTTAAACCTCAGGACTCTTTTCTAAAATTTCTTTTAATCGACGATTCATCAATCCTTTAGAAACCCAAAAAAGTTCTGCTAGTTGTGAAACTAAATCTTTTGTTACGTTTAACTCAGCCATTTCTTTTTTAATAAGATTTGCTGGAACGAGTAATCTTTGAGCAAACATGTTCCCTTGTACATCTAAAAGATGTTTTCCATGTTCACCAAGTTCTTTAACAGGATCAGGTTGTTTATCTTGGAGAAAAAATTTAGACATTTCTTTGGCAATTCTATATCGCACGTATGGACGCATTTCTTTTCCTTGGAGATAAGAAATTTCCATCGCATTTTCTTTTCCAGGACGAGAAATCACCCATTCTACAGCATCATCGCTTTTAGGTGTAAATGACATCAGTTGTAATTTGGGATAAGCAGCCACGACCTCTGGTAAATAGAGGGGGGCTTCTTTATAATCAATTTTTTGGTGAATTTCTTTGACGACTTTATTGATGAGGGTTTCATTGACATTAAAACTATTTTTGAACTCTATTTCTTTTTCTCGCGTCCAAGTTCCTGCATATTTTCTATAATAATCTTTTTTTGCCGATTCAATGATACGGTTATCTACTTCAAAACTGCCGTACCCAATCGTTTCAAAATACGCTTCCTCGTCTCCCAATTCTCCCGATGCAACATCAACAACAAGTTTTTCATCCACTCCTAAATGCTCTGCAATTTTTTTCATTGCATAAATCGAGCGAACATTTTTTTTGCCTTTTTTCCAATGGCTACAATCCGCCGGATCAAACCCAAGGATTTGTCCTACGTCTTGGTCAATGACTCTGATCCCACCAAATTTATGGTCTAATACTCTTCGACAGAATTGAAACAGATTTGCGGCATGAGGATATTTCACCTCGCTAGATTTTTTCATTTTCCCCTCCAAAAATTTATTTTTTATGTCGGCATTTTTTTTAAAAAAACAACCGAGCCTTATAAAATTTGTATCATCAGATTGATGATTGGTCAATTCGGGGATATAAATTTTAAAAAATAATTTTTAGGAATTCGTGTCTTCGTGTTGTGCATTACTTGTGTAATGTCTTTTTGGCCGATGATATTGCCTGGGGTCGATACCATATTTTTCTAATTTTCTGAGAAGCGTCACTTTGGTCATTTTTGTATTCTCTGCTGTCTGATTGACTTTGCCATCAAAGGTTTTGAGGGCACGAATAATAAATTCTTTTTCAAATTGTTCTTTAAGTGATGGATAATCCAAATCACTTGAAATATCAAAATGAGTTATGCTTGATGACATAGCTCCTTCTACTGTTTTTTCAGATGCGGGCTTTGCAACAACATCATCTAATTTTTGTATGATTGACGACGCTCTTTGCTGCATTTCTTGGATATGTGGAGGAAGAGAGACGATACTCAAGGTATCGCCTGGTTCCATAATAAAACAATGCTCAATTACATTTTCTAATTCGCGAATATTTCCTGGCCAAGAATAAAGTTTAAGCAGATTAAGTGCCTTTATTTCCATCGAACGCACATTTCTATTGTGCAGTTTATTAAATTTTTTAATCATGAAATCCACGAGAGCATTTAAATCTTCTCGACGTTCTCTAAGAGCTGGTAAATGAATGGGTAAAACATTAAGACGATAATAAAGATCCGATCTAAAAGTTCCTTTATCCATCATCTGTTCAAGAGGGCGATTCGTTGCAGCAACCACTCGTACATCAATACTTTGTTCTTCGTTAGACCCCACAGGAGTCACTTTTCTTTCTTGCAATACCCGTAAAAGTTTCACCTGCATCTGAGAACTAATATCACCTATCTCATCTAAAAAAATAGTTCCCCCTTCGGCAAATTGAAATTTACCAATTTTCTTTTTCTCCGCCCCAGTGAAGGAACCTTTTTCGTAACCAAACAATTCACTCTCAATTAAATTTTCAGGAATCGCCGCACAGTTGACGGCCACAAAGGGACCTTTACGTCGTGAGCTATTAAAATGAATCGCCTTGGCCACTAACTCTTTCCCAGTTCCGCTTTCTCCCCGGATTAAAACCGATGTATCTACCTTGGACAGTTTATAAATAATATCAAACACGCGACGTATCGACGTAGAATCTCCAATCATAGATTTTCCATCACCCAATTCCATTCTGGGTGCAGAAAACGCTACTGCTTTGATGAGTGCCTTGGCTTGTGATGCATTGTCGATCAGCCGTACAATATGATCGGACATAATTGGTTTTTCAATATAGTCAAAAGCTCCAAGCTTAATAGCATAGATCGCATCTTTAAGATCCGAATAGGCTGTTGCTACTAAACAAAATGTTTCGGGATATTTTTCTTTGATAGCTTTTAAGGTCTCGATTCCAGAAAGTCTCGGCATATTAACATCGAGAATAACAATATCAAACGGCCCTTCGTGATCTATAACCTTTAAAGCCTCTTGACCATCTTGAGCTTCTTTAACTGTAAGACCGTGCCTTTCTAAGGCTCCTCGAACGGTAAAACGTAGAGTTTCGTCATCATCAACAACTAAAGCGGTTATCATACTCATAGTTTAGTTTCCTTATTATTTTTAATATATTTTCATATATTATATAATATTTTATAAAAATCAATATAATTTTATTAATTTATAAAATATTAAAACTTCTTTCACGCTAAAAATTATGCCAGAATCTAGTATGTTTCGATACTTAGATAAGAAAAAAATTGAAAAAATTTTCCAATGTTTTGAGCAAATAAACCCCAATCCCCAATGTGAATTGATTTATTTTTCTCCTTATCAGCTTTTGGTATCCGTCATTCTATCCGCACAAACAACCGATAAAATGGTCAACCGGGTGATGGAACCTTTGTATAAAAATGGGTTTGACGAGAGTACCGTTTTAAAATTAGGTATTACGGGACTCAAAGAAAAAATTAAATCCATTGGTCTCGCTCCATCTAAAGCAAAAAATATTTTTAATATGACCAAAATTCTTGTCGAGCGGTTTCAAAAAAAAATTCCTCATCAAAAAAATGAGCTTTTGTCTTTACCGGGAGTAGGAAAAAAAACTGCGAATGTAATTTTGGCTGAACTTTTTAATGAACCTGTTCTCGCTGTCGATACTCACGTTTATAGAGTCACGTATCGACTCGGATTCCATCAAGAAAAAACTCCTGAAAAAGCTGAGGCGGTGCTTCTCCAACAAATTCCTATAAAATATCTACCGCGAGCACACCACTGGTTTATTCTGCACGGAAGATATACTTGTAAAGCGAGAAAGCCAGATTGTGGAAACTGTAAAATAAAAAATTATTGTAATTTTATATTATGATTTCTTTTTTTCTTTAAAAGCATCTTTGCTCTTTATAAATTTTTTCCCAACCCAAGAAGAAACTTCAAAACCATTTTTTTGCATCATTGAATTTAATATTTCAGAACTTTCCTTAAGTAAGGGGTCGAGTTTAGAAAGATCGCCAGCAACATTTAATTTTAGAAAATATTTTTCCTTATCCTTCTCTCCCATCTTTCCTACTTCCAAATTAAATATACGGCCATCAAATAAAACCATTTCCACGCGATCAGGTTTCCCCATCGCAGTTTGTAGTTCCACGTTACTCAAATCAAATTTTTTATTATAAGAAAGATTTTCAAGTAACGTCTCACTTTCCGTAATCGAAGATTCTTTAATAGATTCTTTCGTCTCATCCACGCCCACCAATTTTAATTTATCTTCAGCTTTTTCTCTTTTTAATACAACTTCAGGTTTAGAAGATTTATACCTGTAAAAAGAAACTTCCTTAATATTTTCTTTTTTAATATTGGCGAGAGTTTTTAAATCCCAACTGTCAGAATCCGTTTCCACCGAAAAAGATTCTTTGGTCAAATAAACTTCATTATTGTTATTGAACTTGAAAAAAATGCCCCCACCCTTTCTTTGATCGCCTATTTTAAGAGTTACAATATTTTTTTCATTCACCAGTAAATCTATTTTTTTTTCTTTATCTGAAAGACCATAAATTCCTAAATCACTCGGATTCGATGCCACAAGAGATTCAGGTTTTATTTTAGAAAGTGAATCTAAAAACTTGCCAATTTTTTGCCCATCGCCAGGAAATTCATTCTGCTGATGGCTCACTGTCCAAAATCCATTTTCTTTTCTGTGTAACTCTATCGTATTTCCATTATTTGAAATCACCATCTTATTAATTTCAGAAATTTTTCCTTCTTCAATAACGAGATCGGGCAATTTAACTTTTGAGCGACTTTCTTTCACTTGATCAAAAATAAAAATTCCTAAGGCAAGCACACCCAAGCTAAGAGCTAAATAAAGCGATTTTTTATTTTCCATGTTCTCTTCCTTTCCTGATTTTTTTATTACGTCTCATATACATCGCAATACCAAAACCAAACACCGCCCCTGGAATAAAAAGCATATTCGCTACAATTAATTTATTACCCAAGGCTTCAATATCTTCTCTAAGATTTTTTCTTACTTCCCGTCTTTTTTTGCGGATATCAATCTCTTCTTTTTTAAACGACTCAATTTCTCTTTGTTGTTCTGCTGAAAGAGAAAAACGACTGCCGTCGCTACGATTTGCTTGTAGATCATTTAATTTTTTTTGTAGCTCATTGAGTCGTTCTGAAAGTTTTTCTTCCTCACTTTTCCATTTAAGCTGAGCATCTTTTTGAATATCATTTAATTTAGTAAAGGGCCGAGCAATTTTTCCACGCGAACGAATTTTAATAAGATCTTGACTACCCCCCAGGTATTCAATCGTATTCAGGACAAATGGAATATTATCATTTCTCAGTCGTGCTACCGACTGATTAAAAAATCGCATCTTTTCTGCGGCATTTTCATCATACATAAAATCCATATCAGCAATAATCACGACAGAGTTCTCATCCACAGCTTCTTTTAAATGTTCGCTGCGAGTAGGTTCTTCCCCCCCCCCTCCTTCCGGTGGTTTTTGTGATAAAGGTGGGGCTTGATCACCAAAGGCCGATTTAAATTTTCCAGAGAGGACCCCCGCAAGAATTCTTTGCTTGTTATCGGGTTTTAATTCTTTCACTAAATCCGCAGGACCCATAAAAGCAGCCATAGCCTTAAGTTTTTTATGCTCATTAAACGGCATATC
>CAZFSQ010000045.1:0-10155 GCA_964521975.1 uncultured Oligoflexales bacterium
ATCTTTTGAAAAATATTCCGTATATACCTGATTAAAAATTGAAAAATCTTTTTTCATATTTGTCAAAAAAACTTGAACATCTATCACATCATCAAGAGTGCGTCCCGCATCGGCTAAAACTTTTTTAACATTGTCAAAAACTGCATGGGTTTCTGTGACAATATCGTAAGAAATAACATGGCCCGATTCGTCTTGAACAACACCCGGAATTTTTTTCTCACCTTTTTTACGTGGACCAATACCCGATAAAAATAATAAATCACCATGACGTTTTGCGTGAGGATATGAGCCGATAGACTCAGCAGCTTGATTGCTAATAACTTGCGACGAAGAAATTTGGGTTGAAACTTTTGTGACGAAATTTTTTGGATAAAAACTTACTAAAGCATTCCCCGTTCCCCACACAGGTTCGTATGCAAGAACATTGGATTCAAATAAACAATTTTGAGTTACACCTTTTAGCCAAGGCCAACCTTTAAATCCCAAATCGGCATTACCATTTTTTGCAAAATCAGGAATCAATTTTTCAGTTGATATAAAATTTCCCTCTGAAAACGATCTAAGAATTTTTTGATTCCATTCATGATCTTTTTCTGACGCGAAAGAATCTTCTGCTGGATTAATTTCCTGAGTGTGAAAACGATTGGAGAGATTCGATACAAGAACAATAACAGCTCTTTTGTTTTGTTTGGCGAGTGCAGTTAAAACAGCCTGACCAAGTTTTTCTGTTTCTCGATGATCTGCATAAATATTGCATGACACCATAGCAGACTTAAATTTATTTTCTGGATTCAAAAGTTTCTGAGCCACAATGGTTCCTGTATCAATAGGAAATCCACGATAATTGACCATCTTGGTTGCGAGTGAATAATTCTTTGCTTCTTCGCAGATGGATTCTGCCAATGATACATCAACTTTAAAATGATATTTCATCGTGCCCAATTCATGCCAATTAGAATCAACATGCACCCAATCAGGGGATGGATCTGCTTGGAACATATGACCAAGAACAGATAACCACTGTGTTGAATAATAAACAATTACATCAGGATTGATTTCTGAGATTTCTTTTTGCATGGTCTGAAAAGCTTCGTTAAGACGTTGCCATTTTTTTGATTTTTCAGAGGCTAGAAGAATATGCGGTTGTCCAGGGACTAGATAAAATGCTGCGATGTTGCCGTTTGACTGCCATAATTTTTTTGGATTCATTGTGCGTGTCCTCCACGATTATTCCACTCAACTACTGCGTTACCTGTGCCAATTACATTGCCGTAGCCATGAACAATGGCAGGATACTTGGGAACACCCATTGCAACAAGCATCCATGTTAATGCTCCTGCTTTTACCTCTGCATCTGATTCTGCAATATAGGTTGGAAGTAAATCGAGTAATTCTTGGCATTGTCCTTTTTTCATTAAATCTAAAGCACGCATATCCCACACATATTGGCTATGACTCGCTACACGTTCTTGTGACATATCTTCAGGAATGTCTGGTTCCACTGTAAAATGACGATGCGATAATGAATTGGATGCAAGTAATACGCCTCTCTTACCGGATTTTTCAATGGCTCGTTTTGTTGCTAGGCCAAGTTTGGTCATTTCTTCTTGACCCACACGATCTGAAAAATAATAAGGAGAATTATTCGATGAAATGCACACGACCGGAATATCCCAATCAGGACTCATCATGTGAAGACTGGTGATACTGCCATAATCAATCCTAAAATCAGGATTCTTCATCACCTTCATAATGAGATTTTCTTTTTTACCTTCTTCAACAATTTGTAGCGATAAATCAACATCCACCTTCATGTCATATTGATAACGAAATAAATGGGGAAAAATTGGATCTACCGATAAACCTGAAAATTTTTTTAATCCTAACACATGATGCCCAACTACCGTTTGCCAATGAGGAGAATGCACTAATAATACATCAGGCTTCAGAGATAAAATATTTTCGCGGCATTTTTCATAAGCCCACCGTAAAACTTCCCACCCACACTGAGCTTTGGGTTCGTTCCTTTCAGGATTTTCCGCATAAACAAGATGCGGTGGGTGCGGAGCTAAAACTCCGGCAATGATTTTTCCTGATGACATACAATGACCCTCCTTTATAATAACTTTACACAAATATTTTGAGGTTCTGAAAAAAAATTAAGCGACCATTGCCCACCTTCTCGACCAAGACCACTTGACTTACTCCCTCCAAAGGGTACTCGCAAATCACGCAGCATCCACGAATTGATCCATACTTGACCTACCTGCAAATTTTTTGCAACACGATGAGCTTGCGTTAAATCATTTGTCCAAATGGAAGCTGACAATCCATAACGGACTTGATTAGCTCTTTGAATAATTTCTTCTTCAGTAGAGAAAGATTGGACTGTGACAATAGGACCAAAAACTTCCTCTTGAATAATTCTCGCATGATCAGCTACATCGGTAACAATTGTAGGTTCAAAAAAATTTCCTTGTGAAAATTTATTATCAAGTTTTGGAATTTTTCCACCGGCAACAATTTTTCCCTCATCTAAAAATGACATCACTTTTTCGCGATGTTCTTTTGAAATAAGAGGCCCCATGAATGTTTCTTTATTTTGAGGATCACCGATTTTTGTTTTTTTTGTTTCAAAAATAAATTGTTCTAAAAATTGAGAATAAATTTCTTGCTCAATATAGATACGTGAACTGCACAAACAAATTTCACCTTGATTAAGAAAGCTTGAGCGAACAGCCATTGTTACTGATGCTTTTAAATCAGCATCCTTAAAAACGATCATGGGGTTTTTTCCACCCAGTTCAAGACTTAATTTTTTTGTTGGAAATTGTGCTGCTCGTTTCGTGATATGCTGTGCTGTTTCCGTTCCACCGGTAAAAGAAATTGCTTTGACTTTTTCATGCCCCACTAAAGCATCGCCTGCTTTTTCTCCCAAACCAAAAACAATATTGCAAACTCCAGGAGGTAATTCTGCTTCATGTAAAATTTTAGAAAATAAAAATGCTGTTATGGGTGTCAACTCGGAGGGTTTACACACCACGGTATTTCCCATAGCAAGTGCGGGGGCAATTTTCCATGTCAATAAATAAAGCGGAAGATTCCACGGAGAAATCAAACCAACAACACCTAATGGTTTCCGAATCACATAATTTAATGCTTCATGATTTGTTAAAAAACTTTCACTGGATTGATGTAACATAGCATCAGCAAAAAAACGAAAATTTTTAACAACGCGGTTCATATCCATATCGCGAGCTAACCACTCTGGTTTTCCTTGGTCTTGTGATTCTGCATGAGCGAATTCTTCAATATTTTTTTCGATTAAATCCGCAATGCGATGTAAATATTTAGCTCGCTCATCAGGATTTTTTTGTGCCCAAGATGGAAAAGATTTCTCGGCTGCGAGAATTGCATCATGAATATCTTCGACATCGGAATCGGGAAATGATCCAATGGTTTCATCTGTGGCTGGGTTTTTTGTTATTAAAGTTTTTTGAGAATGGGCAGAAGACCATTGATTGTTAATAAAATTTTGAATCGTAATCATTTTTTATAAACACCCTGTTCGCCCACCATCAATCGGTAAATTAATTCCTGTAATGTAACTCGCTAAAGGCGAACATAAAAATGCTACACCATTTGCGATCTCAAGACTATTGGCAAATCGCCCCATGGGAATCGTTTTTTTCCACTGCTCAGTAATATTCTCAAAAGATGTTTTTTGTCGCACAGCGGTTTCTTCCATCAATTCATCAAGACGTTCTGTATTGGTAAATCCAGGTAAAATATTATTCACCGTAATTCCAAAAGGAGCGACTTCCCCGGCCAAAGTTTTTGACCAATTAGCAATTGCGGCACGCACAGTATTAGAAACTCCTAAATTGGGAATAGGAATTTTAACCGATGTTGAAAGAATGTTAATGATGCGACCATATTTTTTTTCTTTCATCCCAGGTAAAAAATTTCTCGTGAGCATAACATTGGCCAATAAATGTCGTGAGAGGGCAGAACTAAATTCATTTTCTTTGGCTTCGGTCAGAGGCCCCGATTTAGGTCCACCTGTATTTAAAATTAAAATTTCATGAGAGCCATTTTTTTGAATGTGTCGAGAAATGTTTTTTTCGGTTTCGTCGAGATGATCCAAATCTGCAACAAGAATTTGATGCCCGCTTCCAGGTAATTCACATAAAACAGAATTTAATTTTTTTTCATCACGAGCTAAAAGTGTTAGCTCGGCTCCAGCCTGTGCTAAGGTCATAGCAATGGCACGACCTATGCCCATAGATGCTCCGCAGACGAATGCTTTTTTGTTGCTTAAGTTAATTGAAAGTTGAGTTTGGACCATCATCATTTACCTCCGAAATCAAGATTTCAATTTAGCCGATAAATTGAAATCGAACAATCGGACATGTTAAAATATATTAACTCAGCCAATCCCGCCATTTTCTTGCTATGACTTCAAGTGGAAACATCAAAATACACAACCAAATCCAATTTGTTTTTTGGAACCAATAAAAATCTGTGATCTCTCGTTGCGTTTTATTTTCCTCTTGGAATTCTTCATAATGAGTTACTTTTGTTAACCAGTTTCTCAATTCATGTTTCCAATCACCATTTAATAAAACTAATTGAGCATTTAAATGCTTGGCAAGAGTTTTAATTTTATAAATGGATGCACCCGATTTTTGGTCTTCAATTATTTGAGGGAATTCCATTTCACGAATTGTCGATACGCGTCCCATCGCAGGGTGCTCAAGAGTAACGTGCAACGAGCAGGTTTTGTTTTTGGTATTTAAATTTTGATAGGTAAAATTAAAACCCAGTTCTTGATTTCCTGAACGACTCATTTTTATGATGCGATTGTCTAAAATTTCATCACATAACTTAAAAGTAATATTGTCTTCGCTGCTTTTAATCTTTAAAGCACTACCTTCCAAAGTTCCTCTAACCAACCCATCTTTTTCACTTGCAAGATTTGTAACACTTAATGGTTGGTCATATTCCTGACGTAAGAGCCAGCGAAAAAGCGAACTCATCATTCGAGAATAAATTTCTCGTGGAATTTTTCCGCTTTCATTTAAATTCATTCGCCAAAACGCATCACTAAAAATCCATACGGCTCTTCCTTTATCGGGATAGGATGCCACCACTAAGGGCACACGCTGGCCATTTTCTAATTGAGCATCTAAGATTGGAGTCACACCTTCTTCACTCATTATTACATTTTCAATATGGTGTAATCCTTGCATCCAAGGTATTTCATTCAGATAGCTTTTTAATTGCTTCCATTCCTCATGAAACTCAACTTGGATTGATTGATTTTTTACTTGTTCAGAAAAAACAATTTTGAATTTTATATCAGGATCATAGTAGGGGCCTGTTTTTTTGCTGCCAACTTTCTTTTGCAATCGAGATAAAAATGGCGGCAGCATATTATTTTCTTGGGAAGAATTTTTTGGTTGATCAACTTTAAACGGTAAAATCTCAGAGAGAGGTGAACCCACTAAATCGGACATATCTAATGCACGAGGGCCTCCCATAAATAATAAGCCTCCTCCATCTTTGACAAACTTCACCAAATTATTTTGATACTCTGTTTGTAAAAACTGTAAGAGCGTAAAGTTTTGTAAGATGACCGATTTAAAATGAGGCAATTCTTCAGTAAACAAACGATCGACGGGGAATGGGATTAAACTCATTTCGCGTTCATCGACAAATTGACTGTCCCACGGATCACGCAAAATAAAAAAACTGATTAAATCAAATTTTGGCTCTGACTTTAAAAATCGTCGCAAAAATCTTCCGTCCCAACTCGGAGCACCTAATAGATGAAGCATACCAATCGTATTGGCTAAAATATCCATTTGAAATGATGATTCATTATCCCACAAGCAAGATTCTTCTGGCTGTGCAAGTAACTTGATACGAATAACGGGATGTCCTCTTAATAACGGCGGAAGAAGGGTAGAAATTAAAACACTGTTTTTACTTTTAGGAATAATTTCTTCGGAAGTTACGAGCAGTTTATCCGCTAAATAAAACTGCACTTGCACTGATTCATCGGTTAAATTTTGTTGATCATTACGTCGGATTTCGATTTCAAGAGGGGTTGCTTTACCTTCAAAACCAATTCCTGTGAAATGGATATTTTCAATCCAAAAATTTTTTTCATTTTCATTAAAGGGTGCTAAAAATATTAACGGATTGTTTTGCGTATTTTTATTTTTTAATTCTTGTGACCATGTCCTTGTCGGATATTCATCCATTGCATCCGTTATGATGATACGGTGGGGATTTTCTTCAAGTTCATTAAACTGAATGAGTGATGTTTGAATAGGAGAGTATTTTTTCGTGTCATCCGTTTGTAACGAAGACATTTTAACAACATCCAACTTACAGTGAAAAAACTGACATTCTTGATTTAATACATCCAAGATATTTTCGCTTGAAACATTTTTATCTTGCATACTCCATGAATCATCTAAAAAAACTCGAATCGTTTCGAGAGAAACTTTTTGTGAAAGTTCTTCAAAGAATTTTTGGGGGAATAACATGGATAAAATCGGTAATATCCAAACGAAACGCAAGAGCGAAATAATGAATCCTGATATAACCCCATATTTTCGGATTATCAAAAACATCCAAAATAAAAATAAAATTAAAATACTTGAAAGAAAAAACATCAGGGTTCTCGTCGCAAGCGTTTAAGAATTTCTGGTAAATGAATTTGTTCCATTTTATAATCTGTCGTTAAAACGACCATCAGTAAATTAACAAAAGTTCTTGTCCCTTTTTCCCAATTCATATTTTTACATGAATCGCTTTTTTGACGTGTTTGATCACTCATCCGTTCCAGAAAATTAAATGGCAAAGCGATTCCTGCCAATCGTTGATCAATTGTTAAACCATACCACATTTGATCTGCACAGCTCGGCAACCCATCTAAGAGATAAAAACTTCGCATCAGTTCGTGATCTGGCGGAATGATGCTCCATCCTTCTCCATCACGGTAAAGTCCATTAGCAAAAGATTGGTTCAACTGATGAATGGCCTGGTTAGATATCTCCGTATAGTTTTCGATCACTATAAAACCACCTTTTCTCAGCCAAGTTAAAAATTGGTTTTTATCGAGAGATTTTATAGACTGTAAATCTTTTATCCAAAACCACCCGTCTTTTATTTGCGAAAAATTTAAATTAGAAATCTTTTTATCGAGTTCAACACTGGTTCGCGATTCAACCTCTTCGGCAAGTTTTTCAAACGACAATGACTGTAAATGGGGTGCTTGATAATAAGGGATGGAAATTTCAGATAAGAGCTGGTGTGCTCTTGATAACAAAAATATAAGTAAGATTATTTTCTTTTCCATAATAATCCTCCCACTTCAAATGCAAATGACAGCATGAGCAATCCCAGGAATATCCATTTCCAAGATTCCATATCTTTTTCTTTTAACCCGCTACTTAACTTGGATTGCTGAATGACATCTGCCAAATTTTTTTCATCAGAAAATGATTTAATAAATTTTGCGGGTAATTTTTTATCATCGAGAATATTTAATAAGCTTTCTGGTTCAGGAACATTAACAATTTTTTTGTTTAGATCATCTTTTTCCTCTTTAGATAATAAACCCAAACGATTTAAAATAACCTTAATCAACACAGGAAACTGACCGTGATCCAATCCTGTTTCAAGTGAGGGTTTTGGGGGAACAGTCATTGCAACAATTTTTCGATGATATTTAGGTAGATCCCAATAGTAAGCAAAAGCCGATTGGATATTTTCTAGTTTTCCGCCAAGCTGTGCCCCTCCCAAGGAATCTAAAATAGCGACCCATTGCGAACGATTATTTACATCTTTGCAAAACTCAGATTCTCGATTGTCATCAGTTACATTGCGTATCATTTTGTTTAAGCAATAACAGAGGGTTTGATAGTTGGATTGCAATAACAAAGGAAATAATAAAATTTTATATTCATCATCACTTTTCATTACCCAATTTTTATGTACACTAAAATCTTCATGACAATAAGTCGCTTGAGATTCTTTGCTGCCTCCCATAAAAACAATATGCGGTTTTTCTTTCATCAAATTATTTTTATTCTCATAATGTATTAAATTTAAATCCATGATTTCCAACACGGATTGGAAATGATAAAAAGAATCTTCCAACCATTTTTCACTCGTATTACTGGCAAAAATAATCGCCTTTTGTTTTTCTGGGCCAACGTCAAAATAAAAAGTGCTGTCGATCGTATTAGCATCATTGGGGGCAGTGATCTCATATTTCAAAATAGGAGTATCACTTTTTTCGATCCATTTTTCTTTAAAATCAAAAGTAATCGAGGTGCTTCTTTGTGATTTTTCTAACTTAAAGGGTTCGCGTTGCACTTCGGTTTCTTGTGAAAAAACTTTTAAAATCCCCTCGCTGGTTTCATCATCGAAATTTCTTTTAATTTCAATTTTAATTTTTTCGTTTTTCGAGCCTTCAGCTAAATAAATATTTTTATTACTTTGCTTTTTTTCTATTACATTATCTATTAAAACCAGCGTATTAGATAAATTCTCCCATTGAAAATCATGCCAACTTGATTGTTCTCCATCGCTGATCACAACTAAATATGTTGGATCGTGCCATGCTTTTTTTAATTGTTGTATATGACTTCCCAATAAGGTTCCTTCGCGATGAAATTTTCTTGCAGAAAAGATATTTTTTAATTCTCGCTCATCACTGGGTTGAAAAATTTCTTCATCATGGGTTGTGCTAATCCAAACAGGTCCAACTTCTTTCGCTTCATTCCATACAACTAATAACTTCTGTAATAGATTTTTCTCTGAAGTGAAAGTTGCCATCGAAGGACTCATATCAACAACAATATGTGTTGATTTGTTTTTTTGATCGAGGGGTTTTAGCTTTTCAAGATAAGGATTTAAAAAATAAAAGCATAAAGTAAGAATGATTAATAATAAACTTATGACAAGCCACCAAGGTTGATTTTTAAAATAGATTGTTTTACTGCGTTTGCTGGGCTCGTTTAAAATCTTTAAAATAGGTAGCCATGCTTTATTTTGCTGTCGTCGAAAGATGAAAAAAAGAATGAAGCCAACTATGGATAGAAGAAGTGCTAAAAAAAATAAATTCTGCCAACTAAAAATCATCGCAATTCGTTCCATAAATTTTCAAGCATCAAAAAATAGTCTTCGAGATTCATTTCTTCGTGTAAAAAAAGAAATTTCCCATTCTTATTTTGCTCAACTTTATTCTGGACGCTTTTCTGCCAATCTAAAATTTTATTAGATAAATAATTTTTATCTAATAAATATTTTCCGTGATAATTTTTTTCTTTTACAGATTTTTCATCAAAATAAAGCATGTCTTGCTTTAGCCAAGATAAATTACATTCTTGCGAAGATAAAATTTGAATAAAATTAAGCGAATTATATTTTTGAATTTCTTCTACAGAGTTGATGCCATCACTTAAAAGATAGCTATAGTATGAAAAATTAATATTTTCCTCGAATGATTGTCCCTCTATACTTCTTGTCTCATTAAAAATTTCTAAAACTTCACTCAGTTTTTTTAATTGCCAAGATCTATACTTATTTTTTTCAAAATCACAAAAAAAAAGTTTAACCTCATCACCAACCAGTATATGAGAATATGCTAGATGACAAGCAACACGAAATGCTGTTTCTTTTTTAGAATTTGTTTCCGGCCATTTCATGGTTTCTGAAACATCCAAAAGAATATTGACCGTAATATGCGACGCTTCTATTTTTTGTCGCACAATTAATTCTTGATTTTTTGCATAGACCTTCCAATCAATCCACTTTACAGGATCAGAAGGTTGGTAGGGTCGAGCCAGTTCAGAAAATTTTGCATATTGTGGCAATTTATTACGAAATGATCCAATTGCGAGAGCAGATAAAAACTTGCGATGAATTTCAATTTCAGAGGTAAAATCAGGTTCTAGGTTTTTAATTTTCATGATTTATAACATTAGTTAAAAATTCGCGTATTGAAACAATTTTTATATTTTTATATCGGTCAAGTTTTAGTAAATCTCTTTTATCTCCTGTTATAATATATTCACAGTTTCCTTCAATTGCACATTCTAAAACGCGATTATCTTTTGGACATCTTTTGATTAA
>CAZFSQ010000046.1:0-10141 GCA_964521975.1 uncultured Oligoflexales bacterium
CCTCTATTTTAGAATGAGAAAGCATTCTCACAACAATCTGTGATTTGGGATTAAAAAAACCAATCCCCAAAAATTCATCTTTCGCTGATAGCACTTCACACAGACCAACTTCTTTTAACTGATTTAAATTATTCACTGCTCCTGAAAAAATCCACGGATGCATTTTTAGAATGGATTGTTCGCGTTTAGGTTTTAAAATTACTTTTAACATGGGATCAAAAACTATCAAAAAAAAACTTAATCCAAAAGAAATATAATTTTAATTTTCTAAAAGTTCGTTTATGATATCTTCTAATCTTGTTTTCTTGGAGAGATGGCCGAGTGGTTTAAGGCGGCGGTCTTGAAAACCGTTGTGGGCTAACGCCTACCGGGGGTTCGAATCCCTCTCTCTCCGTTTAGTCATCTAAACCTTGCCAGTTAGCCTCTCCGTCATCAATATCTTTTAATTTTTTAGTTTTATCTTTCGCTTTTTCTAATTCAAGGTCGAATTTTCTTTGTTCTTCAATTCTTTTTTGTTTTTCGATCTCATTATTTCTTTTCTTTTCTTCTTCTTCTTTTTTCAATCTTACAATATTTTGCTTTTCAGAGTCATCACGCAATTTCGTAAGCTCTTCTTCCATCAAATCTTCTTTAGATTTTTCCTGCTTTAACCCTTTCGACTTAGACTGCGTCTGTGTAAAATCATCATCTTCCATTTTTTTATTGGAATCTTGAGCAGATTTAAGAATTTCATCCAAAACCGACCCATAATTTAAATTTTCGCTAGAATCAGCTAATACATTGATTGAAATGATAATAAAAAAACAGACGATGTATTTGATATTAAATTTCATAAAAACCCCCACCCGATTAAAGCAAATTCTATGCTCAAGAAAGGGGCTTGCAATTACTCAGAAAAATAAATAGAAGAGTGTCAAAAAATTAGACATTGTCAATAAACGAAACAATGCTTATCCTCACTTGATGGGATCGAGAGATAAATTTACTTCAACATCTGAGGGACTGAGACTGAACGAGTCTATTTTGTGGTTTGATGCCGAAAACAGTCAAAATCTGACCTTTATATCTTCCGCTAATTTAGATTTTCTACCCAAAGCTCATCAAATCATTGCTACACAGGAAACTGTTGAAATTTTAAAAGCCTATAAAAAAGAAGTAAAAAAGGCATTACCTTATAGTTACAATAATCCATTTTCGGTAGGTAATTTAAAAATGGAGCTTTTACCATCGGGAAATGTCTTAGGTGGAGCATCGCTCTATGTTGAAACCCCCAAGGGTAAATTACTCTACGCTCCCTCGATTTTAGCCGATAAGAATAAAACCGTTCGCAATTTGCAATTGAAAAAAGCGAAAATCCTCGTCCTAGGAGCTAGCCGACCATTAGAAAATATACAAAACCAACATAAAAGAAAAAAAGAAATTTCAGAGTTTGTTACTACCGTTCAGCAGTCTATTGCACAAAACCAATACCCCATTATTTTTTGTAGACCCATGGGAACCGCTCAAGAAATTATTTTTGCATTGCAGGAATTAAATCTTCCCATCAAGGTGAGTCCTATTATTTATCGAATCAATAAAATTTATGAAAAATATGGTGCTTTGGTTGGCAATTATCAATTGCATCACGTTAGTCAAAAAAATGTACTGCGGTTATTTTCATTACCAGAAAAAAAACGTAATACCCGCTTTATTTTAAATTTTGATGGGCCTATTTACTACGTGGAAGATAGTGTGGACGAAACCCAACCTCCCGATTTTTTCAAATCGGTTGAAAAACGGTTTTATATTTCTTCTACTTCATCCAGTCGTGAATTACGTACTGTCATTTCTTTAGTTGCACCCAAGGAACTCTATTTTGTTGGGCCTTATGCAAAAAGCTATGCTGAAGAATTTGCACGTGTGTGCCCTTTGGTAAAGCCCATTTATGAAAATGGCCAGCCGACGATATTCTAATTTTTATTTAGCTTTTAAAATTAAAAACTCTTCATCTTTATCATCTTCCGGGATACCGATTATTTTTAATCCCATACCGATACTTCGCATATATTCAATCAATGTAGATAGTTTAATATCAGCTCTATTTTCAATCTTAGATACATCCGCCTGAGAAAAAGATTTTATATCTGATTGTCTTAATCCCATTCTTTTTCTGGCCTGAGCTAAATGAAGAATTGAAATTATATTTTCAGCTCGACGATCCGCTTCTTTTGCAACAGCTGGAGTCATCACTTCATCTGAAAAATCAAAAAAATCTCGGTATTTTTTTTTATTTTTTTTCTTCACTTCAAATCCTCCAAATATTCAATATAAATTTTTTCGGCTCTCGCAATCATTTTTAAATAAAACTTTTTATCACTTGTTTTGTCTCCTCCTACCAGAAGAACCGCATTTCTTTTTGGATCGAAAACAAAAAAGACTCTAAATGGACGTCCTTTGCTTTGAATCCGTAGTTCTTTCAAATTGGATAAACCACTCCCTTTAACTGTATCTACAATTGGACGAGAAAGTTGAGGACCAAACTCCTCAAGCACTCTCAGTTTTTCACGTATGCTAAATTGAACCTCATCATCAACTGTAGTGAACCAATCTTGAAATTCGAGAGTAGCAACAATATCCCACATACGAAGCAATTATATTGGATTTGCAATATTCCTTCAAGGGAATATTTGGTCTTGGAGTAAAAAGTGATACAATAAATAATATGTTCATCAAAAAAATATTATATTTTTTTCTCCATATTTTTAAGAATACGTTATTGCGTCACGTATTAAGCATTTTCTTTTTAGCTTTTTCGTTTTTTATTCTCATTTCACTGATAAGTTATCATCCATTCGACCCATCGCTTTTTTCAGTAACGATCCCTGATCAAAAAATTCATAATCTGGGCGGCTCTGTTGGAGCTTATTTATCTGGATTAGCATTTTATTATTTTGGTCTAACTTCCTTTTTATTATTTCCTTTGCTCACGATCGGTACGAGTTTACTTTTTTTACTTCCTGAAAAATCTCCCTTTCGCCTAAGTTTTGTCCTGGGTTCCATTTTATTTTCTCTTGTTATTATTTTACTAGGACAAAAATTAATTCCCATCCTAACAAATCAAAATATCCCCATTTTTGGGGGTGGCATACTCGGTGAAACTATGAACGAACAGGTAATTTATAATTTGGGAAAATATGGCAATATCATTTTTTTAGTTACCTCAACCATCTTAGGCATCATGCTGGTTTTTAATTTGCCCATACCCATAAAAAAAATAAAATTGAATTTATCCATACCACAACGCTCAGAGAAATCAGAAATAACACTTCCTAAACTAACAACCACTCCTCACAAAGAAAAAAAAATTGCCTCGAATTATTTACCACCCGCTTCGCATTTTTTTAAAAAATCAAATAAAAAAGATTATGCTCAACATTCCAAAGCAGAATATGAGTTAGTTGCTCGGCAAATTGAAAAAACTTTTCTGGATTTTGGGGTCGAGGGTCAGGTAATTAATTTTCAACCCGGTCCTGTTGTCACGGTGTATGAATTTCAACCCAATGCTGGGGTAAAATTAACGCGAGTTTTGTCTCTGGTGGATGACGTTGCTTTATCCTTAAAAGTCGATGCTATTTTCATTCATCCTATCAAAGGAAAACAGGCATTAGGAATTGAAGTCCCCAACACTCATCGTGAAATAGTTTATTTAGGAGACGTCATTGATTCAGAGGAATTTCACGCGGAAGATTCTTCTCTCACAATAGCTCTTGGAAAATCTAAGAGTGGTGAAGTGATGATGTCTGATTTATCAACCATGCCTCACTTACTTGCCGCTGGAGCAACCGGCTCAGGAAAATCCGTTGCGATTAATACCATTCTTTGCAGCTTGATTTCAAAATCCTCACCTAAAGAAGTACGACTTATTTTAGTTGATCCAAAAATGTTGGAATTATCCGTCTATGAAGGAATTCCTCACTTACTCATGCCCGTCATTACAGAGCCAGAAAAAGCGTCGCTGGCTTTAAGATGGGCTGCTGAAGAAATGGAAAGGCGTTATAGATTGATGCAACACGCTTCCGTTCGGCATATCTCTGCCTTCAATGATTTCATTCGCTCCGCCTCACAAGAACAGTTAGAAAAACTAAAAGATGCTTTTTTAGGAAATGACATCGAACCTCTTCCATTTATTGTTTTAGTCATTGATGAACTAGCGGATCTCATGCTCACAGCTCCCAAAGATGTTGAACGATCCATTCAAAGACTGGCTCAAAAAGCGAGGGCTTCAGGAATTCATCTTGTCCTGGCCACGCAAAGACCTTCCGTAGACGTAATCACCGGAGTGATCAAAGCCAATCTTCCTTGTCGCATTGCATTTCAAGTTGTTTCAAAGCACGATAGCCGCACGATCATTGACCAAAATGGGGCAGATAAATTATTAGGTAAAGGTGACATGCTTTTTCAACGTCCAGGTACGGGACGATTAGAACGCATTCACGGAGCTTTTGTTTCTGATGAAGAAGTTAATTCCATGATTGCAGAAATTAAAAGAAGCAACCCTTCTGTTACCTATGATGAAAAAATCATGCACTGGATTGATAAAGAATTCGAGAGAACTCGCGACACTTTTCAAAATCTTGATGCATCCGATTTATCCTTTGATCAAGATGATCCTAAATATGACGAGGCAATTTCAATTGCAAAAAATTTAGGCCATATTAGTGCTTCTTATTTACAACGCCAATTGAAAATCGGTTACAACCGTGCTGCTCGTATTGTGGAGACAATGGAAAAAGAAGGACTGGTTGGAAAACCTGATGGCGTAAAGCCACGCGAATGGCTTGGAAGTATTTAATTAAATTTCAACCTGAATTCCAATTTCCACAACTTGATTCGATGGAATCTTAAAAAAGTTTGTGGCTCGCTGAGCGTTTTTTGACATGAATGAAAAGAGTCTTTCTCGCCAAGGAGCCATGCCTGGTCGTGTTGTCGAAATAATTGTTTCTCGTCCAAGAAAATAGGTGACTTCTTTTAATTTAAAATCAAGTCCTGAGACATTCGCCCCCATGAGGACAGCAGGGATATTAGGACTATCCATAAAACCATAATAAACAATCATTTGATATAAACCATTACCCAATTCAATGACGTTAAAACGATCCGTTCGAGAAACATGAGGCACATCTTTTGTGGCTACCATCACCAAAACAACTTTTTGATGTAAAATTTTATTGTGTCGAAGATTGTGAGCTAAAGAAGGAGGTATACCCTCTAATGTACTTGTCATAAAAATTGCTGTACCAGATACACGATGCGGAGGATTCTCATCAATCATTTCCTTAAACTTTTCAAGCGGCATAGATTTCGCTTTCAAAAAATTTGCTAAGATGAATCGACCTTTTCTCCAGGTTGTCATCAAAGCTAAGATTGAAAAACCTATCAATAAAGGAAACCAGCCACCCTCCATAATTTTAATCGAATTGGCTGCAAAAAATGAAAAATCAATGGTAAGGAAAAAACTAACTAGCAAAAAACTTGTAATAAAACGCCACTTCCAAATATGGCGTGCCACAAAATAAATGAGCGTGGTTGTGATGCACATCGTCGCTGTAACAGCTAATCCATAAGCGGAAGCCATGTTGCTTGATGTCTTAAAATACATGACTAAAAATATAGCACACCCTAGTAAAAGCCAGTTAATAACTGGAACATAAATTTGTCCAATTTCACTCTCGGAAGTATGTTGAATTTCCATCCTAGGTAAGTACCCTAATTGCACTGCCTGCCTTGTTAATGAGAATGTTCCAGAGATAAGAGCCTGCGATGCAATAACAGTTGCTAATGTCGCAATAGCAATCATCGGATAGAGTGCCCATTCAGGTGTAAGGTGATAAAATGGATTTTCAATAGCTGTTGGGTCGGTCAAAAGTAATGCCCCTTGCCCTAAATAATTGAGAATCAAATTTGGCAACACAATCAATAGCCATCCCATTTTAATGGGTTTTAATCCAAAATGTCCCATATCAGCGTAAAGAGCTTCCCCCCCCGTAACCGCAAGAAATACTGCTCCTAAAGTCACAAAACCATGCCATGCATTGTTCTGAAAAAAATAAATCGCGTGAATCGGATGAATCGCATGAAAGATAGATGGATTAATTAAAATTCCTTTAATTCCAAGAATCCCAATCGTAAAAAACCAAATAAAAATAATTGGGCCAAAAATCATTCCAATTTTTGCAGTTCCTTTTTTTTGAAAATAAAATAGTAAGCATAAAATCGCAATTGTCATGGGAATAATAAATCTTTCCATTTCAGGAGCGGCAATTTTTAATCCCTCAACAGCACTCAGTACCGAAATCGCCGGAGTAATCATACCGTCGCCATAAAGCAATGCGGAGCCAAAAAGACCCATTAAAATTAAAAATATACTGGATTTACTTCCTGCTGCTGGAAAACATTTTTGTACAAGAGCCATGAGAGCTAAAACACCACCCTCACTTTTGTTATCAGCCTTCATAACGAAGAAAAGATATTTGATTGTCACAACAACGATGAGGGACCAAAAAACAAGCGATAAAATTCCAAAAATATTTTCAGGATTTAATGCCACGGAATGATGCCCTGTAAAACATTCTCTAATGGCGTAAAGAGGACTTGTTCCAATATCACCAAAAACAACACCCAACGCCCCTATAGTCAGAGACAACTGGTAGTTAAATTGATTTTTATGTGAATCGTGAGGTTGCAAAATAATTAAAGCCAAATATCAAAAAATTATTTTTTTGATTTGCTAGAACTGGTTTTTGCTTTAGGTAAACTCTTCGACTTCGCCTTTGCTTTGCTTGTTGGAGCTGATGCTTTTTTAGTTTTTGTTGCAGAACTTTTTTTCTCAGGTTTTGCTTTAGCTGTTACTGCTGCTGTATTATCACCGGCTACTTTATCTGTAGCTTTTAGCAAATGCGTTATCGCAGAAATTTTTCTCGCTGTATTATTTTTATGGATCATCCCTTTTTGAGCTGCTTTAGCTAATTTTGATTGGGCTTGAGTATAAAGTTTTTTTAGTTCAGTAATATCTGTAACTGTTCCTGCTGAAAATTGATTCATCGCCGACTGAAATCTTTTGACCGCAGTTCTTACGCTGGCAAGATAAGTTTTGTTTTTAGTTTTTTTACGTAAGCTAGTTTTAATTCTTTTTTTTGCTGATTGATGATGAGCCACTTGGTTCTCCCTTTTTTTATTAATACAGATGGCAAGAAATTAACAGCTAACTCTATGTGATGTCAAGATTAATTTGTGAGTTTTCGTCTCAAGATTATTTGTGCTAGATTGAAATGAACATGAAAAGCAGCACCCACTCAAAAAAAATTTTAACGGTCATCATGGATGGAGTTGGCGTCAATGCAAACTCATTTGGTAATGCGGTGCATTTAGCTCACACCCCTAGCTTAAATTTTTTAAAGCAACATGGAATTTATACACAGCTTTTTGCTCATGGAACCGCTGTCGGCTTGCCCTCGGATCAAGATATTGGCAATAGTGAAGTGGGTCATAATGCTCTCGGAGCGGGGAGAATTTTTGAGCAAGGTGCTTCACTCGTCAATCAAGCCATTACATCAGGTTCCATGTTTCAAGGAGATATCTGGAAAAAGTTAATTTCCTTCGCGAAACAATCACCCAATTCACGGCTCCATTTTTTAGGTTTACTATCGGATGGCAATGTTCATTCGCACATTCAGCATCTTTTGGCCATGATTGCTCAAGCCAAAAAAGATGGGGTAACACAAGTTTTTATTCATCCGCTTTTTGACGGTCGCGATGTTCCAGAAGGAACAGCTGAAAAGTATGTCGAGCAACTTCTAAATTTTATACAAAAACTTAATGACACAAATTTTTCTGCCCAAATAGCTTCCGGTGGTGGTCGTATGAAAATTACGATGGACCGTTATGAATCGGATTGGTCGATGGTAGAACTTGGCTGGAAAACTCATGTTCTTGGTTTAGCAGAAAAAAATAAATTTAAAGACATGGAAGAAGTTTTTAAATCAGTTCGTCAGCATTATAAAGACGATCAATATTTTCCAGAATTTGTCATCGTTGATCAGCATCAGTCACCTATCGGTGAAATTCGCGATGGTGATGGTGTTATATTTTTTAATTTTCGTGGCGACCGAGCCATTGAAATTTCAAAAGCCTTCACGCAAGAAAATTTTTCTCCATTCAGTCGCGTGCGAGTTCCCAAAGTTTTTTATGCAGGCATGATGCAATATGATGGTGATGAAAAAATTCCTGAAAATTTTTTAGTATCACCTCCAAAAATTAAAGATACACTGACAGAGTTTTTGATTCGCAATAACGTCCGTCAATTTGCTTGCAGCGAAAGTCAAAAATATGGACACGTCACTTATTTTTGGAATGGCAATCGTTCAGGAATTTTTGATAAAAAATTAGAAGATTATTTAGAAATTCCATCTGATCCAACGCTTGAATTTCGTGAAAAACCTTGGATGAAAGCTTGGGAGATTACCAATGCAACTATTCTGCGAATGGAAAAAAACATCTTTGATTTTGGTCGCATTAATTTTGCCAATGGGGATATGGTAGGACACACAGGAGATTTAGAAGCGGCAACCATTGCTGTCAGCGTGGTTGATTTAATGCTCGGTCGCTTGATGGAGGCTTGCAAAAAAACAAATACACTTTTAATTGTTACAGCCGATCATGGTAATTGTGATGAAATGTTTCAATCGGAAGAAAAAAAATTCCCTGATTGGAAATTAAATAAATTAAAACGTCCGCCAGCAAAAACCTCTCACACTCTCAATCCAGTTCCATTTTACATTTTTGATCCTGAACGTTCTGCTTCCTCTTATTTAAAACTCTCTAAAATTGAGAAACCGACACTCGGCCATTTTGCTAATACACTCATTCACCTGCTTGGTTTTCCAAAATATAAAAACTATCTCCCCTCACTGATTGAAAATATTTCATGATCAAAAAACATGTGAGTAAAAAACAAAAAATTATTTTCAAAGAAGCGGCCGCTTTGTTTTTTGAATTTTGTGAAACTGTTGCCACACTCCGCCATCCAAAGAAAGGATGCCCTTGGGATTTAGAACAAACGCACGCGAGTTTAAGAAAATATATGATTGAAGAAGCTTATGAAGCTTCTGCTGTAATGTGTGAAAAAAAGTCTCACGAAAATATTGAAAAGTTATTTGAAGAATTAGGCGATGTGCTTTTACAAGTTGTTTTGAATGCTCAACTTGGTAGCGACGAACGTAGTTTTGATATTCGTAAAGTCATCCAATCTATCAATCAAAAAATGATCCGTCGTCATCCGCACGTGTTTGATGTGAAGCAAAACAAAATCAAAAAAACCCCCGCCCAAGTTTTAAAAGATTGGGATGGGCTTAAAGCTCAAGAGAAGAAAAAGGAAGACTCAACCCATTACTTTCAAGAAATTAAAAAACACCCAGGCCCCGCATCAACACAAGCCATAAAAATTGGCAACCTTGCCGGAAAAATTAATTTCGACTGGAAAAATCCTTTGCAAGTTTTAGATGTTCTAAAATCCGAGATAATAGAATTAGAAAAAGAAATAAAAGCAAAACACAAAAAAAATATTTATGAAGAAATGGGAGATGTTTATTTTAGTCTTACACAACTTTGCCGCCATCTTGAAATAGAACCTGAATTAGTGGCTTTAGATGCTAATAAAAAATTTCTTGCTCGTTTTGCACAAATGGAAAAAATGGCAAAAAAAGAAAAACTCGATATTAAAAAATTATCCCTCGAAAAATTAGAGATGCTTTGGCAGAGGGCTAAGAAAATGGAATAATTTAGATCACAATTAATTGCTTACCAATTGCAAATAAAATTTTTTGAACATTTTCAATCGAAGCTGAAAGTTTCCCCTGCTCTAAATCTCGGATAATTCGCAATGAAACTTTGAACTTTTTATGTAATTGTTTCTGAGTTAAAGATGCAGTTAGTCTATAATTGAGAATAACGTTACCAATTTTTTTTGTTTGATCTTGTTTGCTTTTCAATCGTGGAAGTGCTCGATAATTTATTCTTCTACGAGCTAATTCCATCGCCGGTGAATGTAACCAATGTAAATATTTCTGAGCTGGAATACCACGAAAAGATCTTGAGGCTTTGTGGT
>CAZFSQ010000047.1:0-10070 GCA_964521975.1 uncultured Oligoflexales bacterium
CGTACCATTATTTTATTTCATTCGGCATGTAATTTATCGGGGTTTATTTTTACCGCGATAGACTCTCGTTGGTTAGAGTGGTTGAATTTGCTATACTCATAGATGTGACAGAATCCGATGCAGAAAAAAAAATAGAAATTGCTAAGCGACTCGCTCAAGTCGTGTGTATTTGTAAGGGAATTAATTTAGCTCGCGTGATCAAAGGTCTCGAAGGTTCTGAGACTGTCGATGATGTCAATAAAAAAGTGGGTACAGGTTCAGGTGGCTGCCAAGGTGAACGCTGTGGACCAAGAATTAAATTGCTACTCAGAAAAAAGAAAGAACAAAAAAAATAAAATGAAGAAGTTAAAATTTATTTTGACTTTAGGGATCATTCTATTTTTATCACTATCCATCACATTAACTCAGTTTATCTTTCAAGCGAAAAAAGAATTAGAAACTCTATTATCCGAAAAAAATATTGAAAATTTGGAATCTCCTTTTTTGGATGCCAGCATCATTTTTGACCAAACCCAACATCAACTTATGAGCATTCATCAAGAGAAGAGATATTATCTAACTCTTGATCAAATTCCTGAAAATATCCAAAAAATTTTTATCTGCTCCGAAGATGCAAATTTTTATTCTCATCATGGAATAAGTTTTTCAGGAATCCTCCGAGCGTTCCTCAAGAATATTTTTTATCAATCGCACAAACAAGGTGGTTCAACCATTACACAGCAACTCTCTCGACAATGGCTGCTATCTAGTGAGAAATCCTATCAACGAAAAATTAAAGAAATCATTTTTGCTTTCAATCTGGAGAAAAAATTGAGTAAAGAAAAAATCTTAGAACTTTATCTCAATAAAATTTTCTTGGGACGTAATAACTATGGCATTGCTAGTGCAGCAAAATTTTATTTTCAAAAAAATGCGGATGAATTGACCCTCAATGAAATCACGTTATTAGCTGGAATTCTACCCGCACCCTCACGATTAAATCCACTCGATCACCCAGAAAAAGCGAATACAAAAAGAATTCATGTATTAAACTTGTTACATGAACGCGGTTTGATATCTACAGCACAAAAAGAAAAACTCATAGCTCAAAAAATAATTTTAAAAATAAATAATAATGATGACGAACAAAAAAACTTTTTTAAGGATGAAATTAAGAACGAACTTTTGAAGAACTTTACTTTGAGTGATCTACAAAAGAATGGATATAAAGTGTATTCATCTTTTCATGCTAAAAAACATCAACTGCTAAAAAATAAATTCCAGATTTTGTTTTCAGAAATCCGCCAAATGGAATTAGAAAAAAATCCTGACGATTTTATAGAGGGAGCTGCTCTTATTCTTAATTCTGAAACAGGAAAAGTGGAAGCCACTCTTGGCAGCCATGATTATACGTTGAATCAATACAATCGAAGTTTAAAGACTTATCGGCCAACGAAATATATGGTGCTACCGATGATGATCTCTCAGAATATTTTTGATGTTCAAAAAAATATTTTGGATTTTGGTTTTAAAATTGATCCATCTTCGGATGGTGTTCTTAGCAATTTATATAAAATCGCTGCTTTATTCTCTTATCATGTTCATGGCAAATTTTATCCAGAACCAAGTTTTATTAATTATCTAACAACTCGATCAGGAGAATTGCTTTGGATAGATCATCCGAAAACTAAAACCAATACCCTGCCACTCGATAAAAACTTACCCTTTTTGTATGAAATTTCCTCTGACAAAAAAAATATTTGGGTTGCCGCACGATTAGACCATGATGTCTTTGCATTCTGGATTGGTTATGAATTTTCTAAGTCACAGTTCTCAACCCCTATTCCTGAATTAGAAAAATTTTTAAAATATTTTTCTTCTCAACTTAACCACAAAAGATATGCCAAACAAAAAAATGTACGACACTCCACTCTATGAAATAATATTTTTTGATTATTTAAAAAATCAAAAAATAAAGGTCATTGAAAAAATAGAGGCCGATCAGAATACATATTTTTTTGTACCCCCTCACTTCCAAAAAATATTTTTCTTTATTCACGGCACAGGTAATGATGCTCTTTTTCCTCATTTGCAAATATTTAAAAAATTACTTGAACATAAAACAGCTATTTTTACTTTTGATTTGTTAGGCCACGGACGAAAAAGTTTAGGCGAGTTTTCTTATCCTGATGTTTTTTTAGCAACCCATCAAATATATGATTATTTCAAAAATAATTTTCTAGCATCCGATTTGCCAATAACATATTGCGGTCATTCACTAGGCTCATGGATTCTTTTAGATTTAATTCAAGAAAAAAAATTAGAGCATGAAAAAGTTATTCTCTTATCACCTCCTCAATTTGTTTCCATTACCATAAAATTTATTTGGCATGAGCTTCTTGGATTTTTTGATGCAGATGTTTTACGACATAAAAACTTATATGGAAATCTGTATCAAATGATACCTGCTTTTGGTTTTTTTAAAAGACATTTGTTTCCTGTACGAGTTAAAAATAAGAATAAGAATTATATTGAATCTATATGGAATCATGATTGGACAGAGATCATTAAAGTTATACCTCAATGCCAGCAAATTAAAATTTATGGCGGAGAAAACGATGCGTTGATGAAGAGAAACAGTTTTTTATTTGAAGAAATAAAAAACGCGACCCATTTTAATTTATTGTTTAATGAGCTGATTCAGAAACTTCTTCTGCATTAGCTTCAGGCATATTCTTCGCCCCTTTACACTCTGCAAATTCTGTCAATAATGATTGATTCACTTCTCGCAACATATCATATTCACGCATCGAACGAACGCGACCATAATATTCTGTAAGCTGTACAGATTTATCTGCTGGCATCCCCTCTAAAATTAAACGCACTTGTTTTTGCGACATAATTTTGAAAAGTTCTACGACCAAATCCCGATCCAATTTTTCAAAAACGGGAGCGGCTTTTTTAGGTTCCATTTTTTCATACAAAACTTTGAGTTGATCGACACGCTGCTTTTTCAACTCTTTTTCTTGCTGTAAAGTTTGAGCAATTAAATTTCTTTCTTCTTCAAGCTTGTGCAGTTTATCATCAATCGTTTTTTCGATTTGAATTAATTTTTCTTCACGCTCTTGCAAAAATTTGACTCGCTCTTCGACCTGCTCTTTTTTGCGTTCTGCCATCGAAATATATTTACCGATTTCGTCCTTTTCAGCTTTATCCGTATTGAGTGCTGGCAAAGTTAATAGCTTATCTAAAAAACTCTCACGCTTAGGCGATTCTTGCACTTTCTCTATTTTTTGTTCTGGATCTGGTTTGCTTTCTTCTTGTTTCTGAGGTTCTTCTGTCTTTGCTATTTGTTCTGTTTTTTCTTCTTCTTTAATCTCTTCTTTTGCTTCTTCCGCTTTGAGTTCTTCCTTTTTAGGTTCTTCCTTTTTTAGTTCTTCTTGCTTAGCTTCTTCTTTTTTAACTTCTTCTACTGCAACTACATTTTTTTCACCAATTGTAATCCAACCTTGCACATGTGCAATAACAACACATAAAATAAATATTTTGATGCTAATCAAAACTCGCATCCAATGCGGCCCCATTTTCTTTTCTAAAAATTCAAAGAGAGGTGACATACTTTATTTTCTCCCTCGATAATGGCGTTGTGAAGACAACTCATCCATCTGTTTCTGTTCATATTTAAGAATCGCCTCATTCAGTGAAATCTGGGTTTTCTCTTGTAATTTTTCAATAGATTTAAATTCGATTTCTTTAGCGACTACTTTTTCTAGCTGCAATTTTTCTTCAAACTCAATTCTTTTCAATTCTTTGAGAGTAGAAATCCACTGCTCTTTAACTAAATCAAGTCCACGCTCAAGCGTTAATAAATTTTCTCTATTCTTTGACACACGATTCACATTTAAATCTCTCACCCCTTCTGAGTATTGATTCTGTTTACTTTTAAGCAATTCCAACATTTCACTTTTTTTATTGCGTAGCAAATTAAGTTTCATCGTCTCTTGATCCAGTTCTAATTTTCTCACTTTCTTGACGGGATCCATTCTGTCTAATTTTTTTTTAATGTCTTTAAGCATGACTTCTTACATTCCCCGTTGCAATTAATTCCAATGCTTTAATTGTCTCCGTATAAGGAGTCAATTCGCGAATATCTTGTTTCAAAAATCGTTGAATAACTGGCATCATACGAATCGCTTCATCCAGCGTTGGATTTGATCCTGATTGATATGCTCCAATTTGAATCAAGTCTAAATTTTCTTGATAAACCGATAACCAAGATTTAATAACTTGTGCCCATTTCCATTGCTCATCACTGATCACATCATGCATAACCCGTGACGTAGATTGCGAAACATCTATTGCTGGAAAAAATCCACGATTAGCTAATGAACGTGATAGAACAACATGCCCATCTAAAATCGCTCGTGCAGCATCCGCAATAGGATCGTTCATGTCATCTCCATCAACTAGCACCGTGTATAGAGCACTAATAAATCCATTCCCTTCTTTTTGTGGCCCTGTTCTTTCTAATAATTGAGGTAGTAAAGAAAAAACAGAAGGGGTGTATCCTTTCGTCGTAGGAGCTTCACCAATTGCTAAACCAATCTCTCGCTGAGCCATCGCGACTCGCGTCAATGAGTCCATCATCAATAAAACTTTTTTTCCTGTACGAGAAAAATGTTCCGCAATCGCTGTAACCACTTTCGCAGCTCGAATTCGCATGAGAGGAGATTGATCTCCTGTTACCACAACAAGCACAGAACGTTTGAGACCTTCCTCTCCCAAATCTTTCTCGATAAATTCACGCACCTCGCGACCACGTTCTCCAATTAATCCGATCACGTTTACATGAGATTCTGAACCACGAGCGATCATACCCATTAAAACACTTTTCCCAACACCTGACCCTGCAAGAATACCAACTCGTTGCCCCTCACCTAATGTCAAGAGCGAATCAATTGTTCTAACACCAAGAGAAAAAATATTTTTTATTCTTTGACGTTCGAGAGGGTTCGGTGCAAGACATTCGATGGGATGATGTAAAATATTTTTAGATATTTCCAATGGATGCCCATCCATTGGATTTAAAAAAGGGTCAACCACACGACCCAACAAAAAATCCCCGACTATAATATCATCAAAAGTTTGAATCGCTTCCACGCGATCTGAAGTAGAAACCCCTTGCAGAGTTGAAAAAGGTAAAATGAGTGCATGTTCTTTTTTAAATCCGACAACCTCACCCACAATTCCTTGCTCACTATTTTGAGGATGAATTTTAACAAGAGTTCCCACACGAACATTTTCAATCATCGCCTCGATAATCGTCCCAACGATATCGAGCACCCGACCGTAGCTTGGCCATTTCGAGTGATTAAACTGCTTGACCAACTCTTGGCGATGAAATTTTTCTAATAAAATATTTTCGTATAGATGACTCATGATGTTCTTTCATTAACAGACTATCCAGCTTTCTTAATCTCCACACTTTTTGCAGGACGAATAGAATCTAAAAATCCTTGAATTCTCTGAGACAAATCCCCTTTAATAACGTTGCTATCGGACTCAACTCTAAAATCCCAATCCTTCAGATTCGTATCAACAAAAAACATTCCTTTGTTTTCTTCCTCTAAATAAGAATTAATTTTTTTAAGCGTTTCATCATTGACAAGAACTTTAAACTTTCCCTCATGAATACTTTCACGAATGGTACTCTGCACCACTTTATAAAATTCGTTCGGATTCATACTAAACTCGCGTTTCATCACTGTCTCAGAAATGGCTTGGCAAATTTCAAAAAAATTCTCTTGTGCTCCCTCCAACAATTGTTTTTTAAGAAATTGTAACTCAGTGACAACGTTTTTCATTTTATCCGCCATTTGATTCACTTGCTGGCGAGCCATCAACGTTGCTTTTTCCTCAGCTTGCTTATAACCTTCCATGTATCCTTTATTTTTGGCTTCTTCTTCTAATTTCTGCAAATGATCTTTCATATCGGTTTTCTCATACACTTGCTCTCGATACTCTTGAATCGCCTTCTCTTCTGGCATCACAACTTTTTGTTCTTCCTTCTTATAATCTTTAGGAGAAATCGCAACAAAATTTTCTTGATTTAAATTATTAAGGGCCTTCCCTATTTCATCCATCGACTTAATCGACTCTTGAAAATGCTGAAGCTCTGGAGTTGGAGATTCTTTTTTTTCTTCTGCTACTGCTGGTTCTTGAGCGACTACTTCGGCTGGAACTTCTTCCGATGGACTTTCTATCTCAGCAGCTTCAGGTTTTTTTTCTTTACTCACAGAATCCGAATCTTTTTCTGCCATTTTTCGCATCTGGTTTTCAATTTCCATTTCAAAATCATCTTCATCTTCATCCCCAGAGCGTGATGCTTTTCTTTTGGTTCTTTTATTTTGCTTTTCCCAATCTTTGGTGAAATCAAGTGGTCGTAAAACAGGACGACCCTTACGTGGATCAATTAAAGGTTTATCTATACTTGTATGCAATTTCACTCCTTGTTCAAGTTCATCTTCGTCATGCAATTGCGTTAAAATCAAATTATTACGAGTGTTATCATGAGAGGTCACTGGATTATCACACACATCCATCAATGAAAAATGCGACATCGTCACGCATTTGCGTAATCGCAAATTTGATTTTGAGATGAATCTTCCGATCGGTTGACGCCATGTTCTTTCCAAAAGCTTTTACTCCTTTGATGTTCTTAATTAATGAGCCGCTACGTTCGCATGAGGATTCAAGAGCATTCTGATCGCCTCTGTTGTTCGTTTCGGTTCATGTTTTGCTAGATAAAGAATTTGCTCTTGCGGTGTCAATTTATCAAAAGGCACATCCTCTTTAACTTGAACATTTTGAATACCACCCAATTCAAGATCAGGTTTAAATTCCTCAATAATACTTTCTTGCTTTTTACGTTCAGGATCGTATGACAACCATCGGAAATAAGGTCGTACAATAAATGCAAAGAAAAACACGAGAGCCATTGCTATGACCGCAGAAACAGCCAAGGTAGAAATATATTCTCGATTCTCTTTTTTCTTCTCAGAAATTTCTTGCACTTGGTACGGATCAAGTTGGAACATCATATTGTGAACTTTAACTTCATCACGTCCATCTTTAAATCCAATGGCTGACTTCACAAGATCGGAAATTTTTTTCATTTCTTCTTCCGTTCGTGCCTCGAAAACAGGATTACTACCATCGGTTGGATAAA
The DNA here is from genome assembly GCA_964521975.1 of uncultured Oligoflexales bacterium. GTDB lineage: Bacteria > Bdellovibrionota_B > Oligoflexia > Oligoflexales > CAZFSQ01 > CAZFSQ01. Next base: position 7,208 of record CAZFSQ010000047.1, read on the forward strand.
CTTGTTTTCCGTCTACTAACACTGCTGCTGAAATTCTTTTGATATTGCCAATAGGTAATGTTCTTTTGCTCAATGTTTTTGCTACATCGAAATTAATCAGCTCACTATCACGCGAACCTTGTGATGAGGATGTTGCGGGATTCACTTCTTGTCCCTCACCAGGCACATTGGATTTAGCCCCAGGAACTCCTGTGGGGTTTAGCCCTGCTCCTGAAATTTTTTGTCCTTGAGTATTTTTAGAGATGGCAATGACCTTATCAGGATCCAAATCAGAGATCGTTTGTTCTTCTTGAGTAAAATCAACTTCCACATCCACTTTTGATTCAACACGTTCTGGACCCACCACACGAGCGACAATAATGCGAACTTTTTCTTCCAAATCTTTTTCCAAAGTTTTGCGATACTCATGCATTTCACGAGTCATTCTTGCACCGACATCTTGACTCTCAACTTTCGTAAGTAATTTTCCTTCGTGATCAATGATGGAAATATTTTCTGGCTTCAACCCCTCAACAGCCTTGGATGATAGATGAACAATCCCTTTAATTTGACGCGAATCAAGTTCTTGTCCTCGTCGTGTTTTAATAAAAATGGAAGCGGTTGGATCTTTTTGATCTTCTACAAACAAACTATTATTTGGTAAAACAATATGCACACGAGCCGAATTAATCCCATCAAGACTCATAATCGTGCGAGCTAATTCTCCTTGAATTGCACGCAGTCGCATAATCTTTTGTTCAAATTCCGTGCGAGTAAAATCCTGGTTATCAAATTTTTCCCATCCCACTAAACCATTTGATGGTAAACCCTCTTGAGCTAATTTAAGTCGCAGACTCATCACGTTTTCAGGAAGAACTTTGACCCCTTTATCATCAATCACATAATCTGTCATACCTGCTTTTTTCATGTAACTTGCAATCGCTTGACTGTCTTCAGGAGAAATATTGACAAAAAGATATTCGTAATCATCACCACGTTTCATCGCAAAGGCAACAATCACACCAATAATAATAAGAGCCACCGCAGCAATCGCGACAATTTTTTGCGTCGCACTCAACTGCCCAATGCCCCCTTTTCCACCGGAACCAAATTTGGCAAAAAATTCTTTTATTTTTTCCACGAATTATTTTCCTCTCTCAATATTTACATCACACCTGCATTCGCATGACTTCTTGATATGCCTCTAAACATTTATTTCTAACTTGCACCATGAATTGAAAAGATAATTGTGACTTGGTTGCGGCTAGCATCGCTTCATGGATGTTGGATGACTTGCCCGCTGAAACTTCATTCGCTTGTGTATCTGCATCTTTTAACTGCACATCAAGTTCGTTCAATGAATTCATTAAATGATCTTGAAAAGTTTTTCCTTCTTTAGGAGCTAAACTTGTCTCATTCGCCTTAACATCTTTTTTAGAATCCGATAAAATTTTATTTAATTCATTTAAGATGGATTTGCTAAATTGACTTTCAATTCCATTCATAAAAATTACCTACCAATCTCTAGTGCCTTAACGGCCATTTGTTTTGCACTGTTCAATGCAGTCGCATTAGCTTCATACGCTCGTGTCGCAGCAATCATATTCACCATCTCGGTCATCACTTGCACATTAGGCATTTCAACATAACCCGTTTTATCTGCATCAGGATGAGATGGATCAAAAACTTTTCTTGCTGGAGCTTTGTCTACGTGAATATCAGATACTTTTACTTTTTGTAATTGTGTTCCATAAGTTTCATCTAAATAATCTTCAAAAACATTTCCGGTAGGAGCTGATTGAAACACCACATCACGTCTTTTGTAAGGCCCACCTTCATCGGTTCTTGTTGTTTGTGCGTTCGCTAAATTGGCACTCAGGGTATTCATGCGAACTCGTTGGGCCGCCAGTGCCGAAGCACTAATATCCATCGACTTAAACATCGACATAATTATCTCCCTCCATTAATTGCATAACGCAGCATTCCTAATTTACGATTTAAAAATTCAACGGTTGTTTGATAAGAAATTTGGTTTTTGGATAACTCCATCATCTCCTGATCAATATCAACTGTGTTACCGTCCTGGGGAACAGTTTCCGTTGGACGCACAAAAACATCCGCCGTCATAGTCCCATCTGCTTTCGTAAATGAATTTCTTAAATGTCGCGAATCTGTGACTTTCATACCCATCGGTTCATTCATCTTCGAGATATCTTGCAACTGCTCTTCAAATGAATATCCCAACGCTCGATATCCTGGGGTTTCTGCATTCGCAACGTTTCCAGAAATGACATTATTGCGAATCAACCTTTGCGTTAAACTCGACATTTGCAGTTGATCCGAAAAATTGAACAATCCTGAAACGCTACTCATCGTTTTTACATTCTCCCATTTTGAGGTGCAGGGACTGAAATTCCACGACCTGTAAATTCGTTGATCTTATTACGAAGTGTCCTGAGACTGATCCCTAATGTTCTCGCCGCGTGAGTACGATTGCCATGATGATGAGTCAATGTTGCTAAAATAAATTGAGTTTCTACATCTTGCAGTTGTTTACCAATCGGTAATGCTTTAACCCACTCCAAATTTTCTTGAACCTCACTGCCAGAAAAATGAAGCGAATCTCTCGTAATTTCTTGACCGCCCGACATTAAAACAGCTCGCTGAATCACATTTTGCAGTTCACGAATATTTCCTGGCCATTTGTGCTGACGTATTTTTTGTAATGCTTCTTCTGAATAATCTAAATCATAGCGATTAAATTTTTGTTTAAAGATATTCAAAAAATGATGTGCCAATAATTCGATATCATTCGGACGATCACGTAATGCGGGAACTTCCAAATGGATCACATACAATCTGTAATACAAATCTTGACGAAAAT